>CAIXKO010000680.1 GCA_903919925.1 uncultured Bacteroidota bacterium
AAAGAAATCATCCGGATTGAAGCCGATAGAAGCTATTCCTGGTTCCACCTTACCGGTAAACGAAAAATACTGGTCTCCAAAAACTTAAAGGAATATCAGGATTTACTTAATGATCGCAGCTTTTTTCGATCACACAACTCACATCTTATTAACCTGGAGCATGTTAAAAAATATATTCGGGCCGATGGTGGTGCCATCGAAATGGCCGATGGATCGCAGGTCCCGATCTCAAGAACACGCAGGGATTTGTTTCTCACGCACATGGACCGGTTTTCCAGATAATCAATTACAGAATATTGCTGGCATTCAGTGCGTTGTATCTATCTGTATTTTTGTTACTTCTCTTTTCTCGAATGACGGATGACCGAACCAATATAATAAATATTTAATACCAGCGATAATCCTATCAAAAGGCCAACAATAAAATCAAGAAAATTATTGGAAGGCAAAAACTTTTCCATTAACAGTGCAATGCCCAGCATAACCATCCCAACCGGCAGGGATAACAGGTATTTCAGTTTCATCTTTTGATCCCTTTCATTTTAAAGGATAAAGATAAGGTTTTTTCAACTCCCGAATTTAAGATATCCGCTAAACGGTGAACAAATTAAGCTATTGTGTGGATTCAGGGCGAATTCATTCTCAGGCAAAAGCTTTTAGTTTGTTCTATTCATTTCGGAGAACCATATTGTTAACACTCTGAATAAAATCTTTCATCTTAGCAAATAAATCCAATACTTCTTGTTCATCGTATTCGATAAATGGCTCGTAGTCAGACTCATTTCTCAGGATAAATGCTTTATTAATCATTTTCCCATATTTCACTTCAACAACACCCGGATGAACAAAATTCTTATTAAACCATCCAATTAATTGCGAATGCTTTGATGATTCGTATTGTTTCTTCAATGCCAGAGCAAGTAGTGAATAAAACATCCCCTAATAGATCCTGTTTACTGCGATTTTGAACTTTTGGTTGTCAATCAGGAATATGACTTCTTCAATACATTCAATTGCTTGTTGCATTCTGAATTTAATGAGTTCATTTCTGCCCTCAATATTCAAAGTCATACTTTTATTCCATTTATCATCGCATTAATAAAAATAGGCTGTTTTCCTCTTATGGAAGTTAATTCATCCTGAGTTAAAATATGTGGGTCAATAAGAATATCATGCTTTAAATCAATACCATAGCATATATCTATCACCTGATCCTTTTTCCTCCAGTCTTTTTTTGTTTTAAACAAAATTAGAATACCAAAAGATACACGTTTTTAAAATACTTGCAGCATAATGCCTCCCCAGGTTCATGGAAATGGTCTGTTGATTTCCCCCGTTGTTTATGCCAAAACAGTGATGGATATAACGATCAGGGTTATCACGATTAGTACACTGATGATAATTAACATGGCCTTTAATATTTATTGTTTGTTTTCACGACACTAATTTACCACATCCGGCATTCAAATCCTTATTGTAATTCACCATCGGCGGTTTTGACTGTACCAATTGCTATTATATCCAATCAGGCTAATCCTTGCGGCATTCCACCCCGAATCTAATCCTACCGGACGTCCGCCGCCAGGAACGGCTAAATACCCGTTTGAATTGTTGGCTTCCGGGTCAGGATCCCGGATCACTCCCTCCGCCTGTTTGCGTAAGGTTATATCCTCCACCGGCCTGATATCTTTAAGTGTCATATTCAGGAATTCCTCTCTCGAGTAACCGTAATGAGCAATAGCTGAATGATTTACCTCAAGAAAAAAAGCGCTTCAAGGTCATAAATCCACATGGGCTGAGGATTATCTGAAAAAAGCAACCGATAATTGCCTTCACTTTCCTATGTCATGTTTCCTTGTTTTTGTTAGTTTTTATTTCAAACAAATCTTTCTTACCCTTTCGGCAAAAAGCTCCGGCTCCTCCCACTGCGGACTGTGGCCACTGTTCTCATACCAGAAAAATTCCTTTTTTGGCGCAGATATCGTTTTAAACCAGGCATCTACCAGAGGATTGGCGGTGTTGTAATCATATCGCCCGGCCATGAGGTAAACCGGCACATTAAACTCCGTTACCGGCGTAAAATCATTTGCTATCAATTCCGGATACAGTACTCTGCCATCACGAAAAACGGGCGTAACCCAATCAAGCAACTTATAATCATCGTATTGCCCGATGGCAATATTTTCATAAATAGTATCATGATCATTGATTCTATACTTAACCAGTAAAATCCGATGCCTGATCATATCATCCCAACCCCCGGAATACCCATCTGAAACGGTAAAAGGAATTTCCCTGCTGGACCTTAGTGTTGCTGAGTCACCGGCTTCTTTAGCCAACCGCTGAAGGTTATCGCGTGCAATACTATCTCCTTTTTTTAAATCGATTACCTGCCCCATCCCGATATAGCCGGAATAATCATCTGGAAATAATCGAATCAGATTCAAGCCGATAACCGATCCCCAGCTATGACCGGCAATAAATATCTTATCGGTATGGAACCTGGTTTTTAAATATTGCGTAAGATCATGAGCGTCATCAATATATAAACTTAGATTTAGTGCGACTGTAGTATCAGTTCGCGATTTTCCGCAATTGCGCTGATCCCAGCAAACCACCGTTATGTCCCCAAAAAGGCTTTGATTTCTCGATCGGATCATTGGAGTAGCCGGCCATGAAGGACCGCCATGAATGAACAGTAGCACCGGGTTTTTGTTGGATCTTCCATGAATCTCCACGTATTGATCCAATCCGTTAAGCGATAACATCATCGAGGTATCTGCCGGAACTAATGCCGATTCTCTTTTTGAAGGATCACAGGATGAGGATACTATGGCCACAATTAGCATTCCGATAAAGAAAAGAAATCTATAGGTGCGTTTCATCGCGCAGATTATTCGTTTGCTCAAATATAATTAATAACCAAACGAAAAGGAATAAGCCTTTTCTGCCATCTTTACGATGATTATTTTCGGAATTTAATTATTAAACACCTGAAATTCAGATATCGTTGGAACTTCATTGGCCTCTAAAATATTCAATCTAAACCGTTGTGCATTTACCGGCTGCGGAAACTGGATTCTAAAATAGGCTCCGATCGTAGTACCGGTGGCAATCGTTTTCCATTGGTTAGCCTGAAAAGCCTGGACCTCAAACTTCTGTACCCGCAAAAAACCTCCCTCATCAATCAAAGATGAGCTAACGATTTTCTCTGAGCCAAGGTCAATTTCAAGCCAGCCGGACCGGCTGTCGTTAGCGGCGCCCCATCGGGATGAAAAATTATTATCGCTTGCGTTGCTCGCATCATAACCAGTTTGAGACCAGGTTGATGATGCACTTGCTGAGCCCGCATAAGGAACCGGAATCTGAACTTTATCGCGGATCATCTTTCCCACTTTACTCAAAGTTTTTGCATCAATTGTGCGAATCTCCCCTTTGTAATCAGGACCGACATCCAAAGAAAATATATTCCTGAATTTAACCGCCCCCAGATAATCACGATAAATCCTTTCAGCCGGAAGGCAAAGATTATCGTGCTCCGGCAGTGAATAAAACCACATGGCACCGCCTTTATGATCGGGCAGAATTGGATAAGTAAATTCCGCTACGATGTACCCTTTGTATCCGGCGGCACCCTTATTATAGCCGGCACCGGAGAAATCCTCCAGGTCCGAAGGTCCACCCATTTCGCCCAATCGTATACGGCCAGCCGGCGTTCCGTGATTGTATCCCGGAAGGCAATCAGGCTGAAATTGCCCAACCCATTGGTCGGTTTCAGCATGGCTCAAACCTCCATCACCCTGGGCATGGTCGAACCAAATGTATTCGATGGGCCCGTAACCCGTGAGCAGTTCTTTCAGCTGGGCCTTTTTAATTTCCGGATTAATCCCTCCGTTAGTCGAAAAAACCGCGCCGGGAAAGGTCCAGTCGCCTTCAGAAAAATAGAGCGCCAGTTTAATCCCGTATTTATCACATGATTTGCGGAGCTTTTTCAACACATCAATTCCCAATGGACTGTTGGTCACCTTCTTATCAGTAGTTTTTGTGTCCCAAAGGCAAAACCCATCGTGATGCTTGGTGAGGAAAAGAATATAATGCATCCCGGCATCTTTCGCCACCCGGCACCATTGATCGGTATTGCATCCGGTAGCCCTGAAATATGAGGCATCCTTTCCTTCGGTCGGAGTCCACTCCTGGCCCGAAAAAGTGCTGAACGACCAGCAAATGAACATGCCAAATTTCATGTCGGAAATCTGCTGAGCGCGGATAGCCGAACTGGTAGTTGCGGACTGATTATTTTGTCCGGCAATATGAGACGCAGTAACACTGAATGACAAAAAGATCAGGAGAAATAGTTTTTTCATGGGTATTTGAATTTCAGTAGTAAAAACAAACAGCAATTTAGTATCACAAGATACCAGATCGAAATATTATCTGGTAAGCAATCAATACCTTAACACCTCCACCAGTCCATTCTTTATCTTAACCAGCAGCTCCTCAGTTATGCTCCCCGTTTTACTGATCAGCCGCTCATGCGAAACAGTCCTCACCTGAAAAGTTATCACTTCTGAGTCCTGCTCCAAACCATTCAGGTCATCCTTTACCAAAACCAGGCACCCGGCATAGTTTTTCATCCTGGTAGTTAACGGGCACACAATGCATATTCCGAGGTTGTCATTCATTGCATTTCCACTGATAATAACCACCGGACCGATACCCCGCTGCTCACTACCCTTCACCAGATTCAGGTCAGCCATCCAGATTTCCCCTTGCTTCATGGCTTATCCAGAATTTTCAGATAATCCTCTAACCCCTCTTCAGCCATGTCTATTATGTTGGTATCACAGGCTGCCCTTTTAAAAGACCGGATATATTCAGCTCTTTTAAGATTTTCGAAATAAGCTTTGAGCGAATTCTCAATGATCCGGTTTTTCGGAACTTTTAATTTCACAGCATATTGATTAAGCATTTCCAAAAGTTCGGAGGGCAACGAGCTGGTATAATTTACTGATTTCATGTTTGTACGTATCAAATACAAATATAATTAATAAGTATGGAATAAAAAGGGAACCAAAGGAATGAATAAATGATTCTTGCCGGTATTGAACAAGGGGATGAAGAACGTTAAGAGGGTGAAGAGAGTAAAGAACGTGAAGAGCGTGAAGAACGTGAAGAGCGTAAAGAACGTGAAGAGCGTGAAGAACGTGAAGAGCGTGAAGATCGTGAAGATCGTAACCGTTACGACCAGGGGATTTACCAGGTTTGTAATTTGCTTTTTGTTTTTTGTTAGTTGTTATTTGTTATTTCTCTTCCACCCCAATCAGCAAATTATCAAACCCCACCTCCTCCCATCCGCATCCAAATCCTGCCAAACCACACGAGTAACTGTTATCGGTTATGGTTGTTATGAGTTGTGAGTTAAGAGAGGCCGTCAGATTGCTGCCTTTCATCCTCAATTTCAGATTATTCCATTTGTTCAGATCAAAGTTTGCCTGACCGGATTTCAAAATACCCTCCCGGCTGATATAGTAATTGCCATCACGGTATATTACCAGACTGATCAATTCCGGGTTGATTTCGCTTGCCAGAAAAGTTTTCAATTCCGGAAAAATAGCTTGGGTTTTTACATCCATTTTACTGATTTCAGCATAATTAAACCGTACCACATTGCGGGTATGATCATTGAACGACAGTTGCAGCAGCGGCCATGATTTCAATATATTCAGGCTACCTTGTTTTAGAACGGCCCCTGTTTTTCCCAACTGCCAGGTTCCGTTTCCTTTTACCCGGAACCAGTAGGATTGCGGAGGTTCTGTATTGTTTTGAATTACCCTGGTAACCCTACCGTAAACCGCTGCATACTCATCAGGCTGGCAGAGCTTTGTATCGATAGAAACCGAATAATCAGTCATCAAAGTATCTCCAAGAATGGTCACCGGATCGGGGTTAAACCTGAAATGCCACTCGATACCTTTTTCAGGAATCACTTGCCTGAGAATATTATTACCGTTCTCCCGTTTCACCTCAAAAACACCCGACTGATCCTGCGTATATCGTGGTGTAGCCTCCGACGCATAACTCTCAAAATCATCGGAATAAGGAAGTAAAAACGGTTTGTTTACCACGATAGGAGGTACGGCAAGTACAGCAGGATTGATAACTGTTGTCAAAGTATAAATGCAATCTTTTTGGAATGTAATATTTATACTGCCTTTTGTTGGTTTAATCTTTTTAATGGCCATAAACTGACTGGCGGAATCCGATTTCCATAGATAAAACTCCCGTTTTGAGAAATCTGATGCCACAGATATATTAAGTTTAAAATCCGATTTTGAAGCAGCAGTTTCCATGATGATGCTCAAATCCTTGCCATCAGGTGATACCAGTGAGGTAAAACTGCAGGTGCTATCGGTACTAAAACCGCATGCGGCATCCAGATACTTCCATCCCGGCTGGATAAAATGGGTAAAATGTGCAACCGCCCAAAGTGCCGGCTGAACCTCGTAATATCCTGACCATGGAGTATTTGCCTTCATAACTCCCGAGCCTGGAATCGGAAGGATATCGTAATAAGAAGTCACGAGGCTCCAGATGATTGTCTTGGTCATTCCGAAATTAAGATAATTCCGGTTAAACTTCCTCGCCAATGAAACCGCACCGGCCCAATCCCCGCGCCACGGACCGTCCTCCGATGACCATACCGGCTTCCCTGTCTGCCTGACCAAAAGGGTATCAAAATTCTTTGGTCTCGCATCCTGGTAATGAGTACCCAAAACATCCACTGCAGCCATCAATTCAGGATCCTTCACCATTTCATAACCCACATTCAGTGCCATGACTTCGTCGGATGCAACAATCTTTGTTTTGAGCTGATGTGCCCTGATTTCATTAGCCAGCAGCTTGATCCATTGATTATTTCGCGGCAACTCCAACAACCAGGCCCTTTCGTTCCAGACCCCGCAATAGTCGATATTCAACCCAAAATATTCCTTGTTTTTCTCAATAAACCGGATGATATAATCCGCATTGTCCTGCGAAAAGAACTCACCGTTTCCGATCCAGCCGGGTGCGCCCCACTGCAGGATATCCAGATAAATGGCAGGGTTCCTTTTCTTTGCCTCCTCCATTAGCCAAGATTCATAGCCGCGGCTGAAATATTCTTTTTTCGGTTGATCAAACTCCTCACGGGTATGAGCATAAGCAGTTTCCGTTCCATCGGTGGAATTAACATCGCCCCCGATCTCTACTTTCAGATGATGGAAAGCCGCACCATATCCGGGCTTGAACAGCCAGTCGAGAATTTCGTTCCTTGCCTTTTCCGGATAATCCATCAGAAGCCGGGAAGATGCACCCGCACTGAGGGCACCGATGCCTTCGAAGGTTTTACCGGATGAGCCTACGTCGATAGTGATAGATTGTTGGGCGATCAGGCCGGTTTGGAGGACCAGAAGGGTAAGGATAGTTGATAATATTTTCATCGGATGGAATAAAGAATATTTGGAATTAACCTTTGAATCTCCTTGTAATATAATCGTTTCCATTTGCTTTTTTGCAAAGTTATATAAAACCAGGAGTATGTTGGAGTGGCATTACCCCAACCGTCAAGTCCCTGTGCAACCGAAACAAAAGGCATAAGAATATCAACATCACCCTTCGAGCCTTTAACCTTCAATTAGGCAACCACCAAGATCGCCCCTACACCTTCACCCTTCCTTCACCCTTCCTTCACCCTTCACCCTTACTTTACCCTTTACCCTTCACCCTTCACCCTTACTTTACCCTTCACCCTTCACCCTTCACCCTTACTTTACCCTTCACCCTTCACCCTTCACCCTTACTTTACCCTTTACCCTTCACCCTTCACCCTTCACCCTTAAGTTACCCTTCACTACATCACCACTCCTCCCCACAACTGTTCAAGAAAAACTCTCCACGGAAGAATGCTGATATTGCCTGCCTGCCTGGGGTTGAGATCGTTTGTTACCAATATCTGTTTTTTCGTACTGTATTCCTCTCCAAAGCTCTTAAGCCCCGAAAGATGCCTGACTTTTGCCTCATTTGTTGATTTAACTTCAATGGCCACCTCATGATCCCCCAGGATAAAATCTACTTCGATTTGGGAGGCTGTTCTCCAATAACTTACGGAATAATTAAGATCGGAGTAATGCGCATGAGCAACAATCTCCTGATAAATAAAGTGCTCAAAAGCTTTGCCAAAAGATTCACTCCCGAATTCAATCATGCCTCTTTTTACCAGATAATTGGCAACTCCTACATCAAACAGATAGAACTTCGGGGACAGAATAACTCTCCTTTTAGGTTTCTTTTGAAAAGATGGCAGATAGCGCCCGATCATCGTATCCTCCAATATCTGAAAATACTCCTTCACTGTGGGGGCACTGATTCCACAATCAGAAGCTATATTGGTGTAATTGACCATTTCGCCGTTGGTGAGGGCAGCGATTTCAAGAAACCGCGAAAATGAGGAAATATTCCTGATTTTTGCCTCGGCCATAATCTCATCACCAAGGTAACTCCCAACGTAGCCGGATAGCAATTTCCGTGGATTCCTTGTCAGGTAATGCCTGGGAAGTAACCCGCTGTTTAAAGCCTTTAATAAATCGAAATCCGGAATTTCAGGATAGATCAACGGAAACAAATCATAGCGGATGGCCCTTCCTCCCAGGAGGTTTCCCCCCGACCGAAGAATTTTCCTGGGACTTGAACCGCTGAGAATAAACCGGTTATTACGGTTAACTATCAGCCAATGAATCTCATTCAGCAACTCAGGTATTCGTTGAATTTCATCCACGATAGCCATAGAGCCGGGATCGCGGGCCTCCATGATCTCCCTGATCAATCCGGGATTCCTTTGGAACCGCTCATATTCTCTCGAAATAAGCAAATCAAAATACAATGCATCAGGATATAATGACTTCAGCAGCGTGCTTTTTCCTGTTTGCCGGGCGCCCCACAAAAATGCACTCTCTCCTTCCATTCCGGCAAAAATCTGTTTTCGTAAATACATGATAATCTTAACTACTGATTTATTATATCCTGATAAAATAAAGTAGAAACAAAAATAGAACAGGATATTCATTATACCAAATAATTTTTGCCATTCTCACACTTTGACATCCAATCACTCGTCACTCGTCAGTTTTTAGAGAGACACGGTATGTGAATTATGCAGGCTCATTCATGCTCCAATGGCAGATAGATTATCTTTGTAGAAAGAAACTATTATGCCCAAAGTTTTAAGATATCTATAATCACCATGCGGATATTTAGGTTGACTTCTAGGCGCTTTACTCCCCCACCAACTCCAATTCCGCCATACTCGCCCACTTTTGCCCCCCAAAGCCTTTTAATGCCACAAATCGGATAAACTTAGCTCTTTGTGGCGCCTGAAAGAGTACTTGTTCTGGCTGATCTGTTTGCGCCAAACGACCCTGGATCACCGGATTACCCCAGTTTTTACCATCGTTGCTCACATAAAAAGCATAATCCGATACCCATCCGTTTCTTCCATCAGTACGGGGATAATAAATGAAACCCTTGAATGCAGCTTCTGAAGCCAGTTCTATCTGGATTTCATGCGGATAATCTGTTTCAATCATCTTGTTGGTCACAGCAAAGTTCCCCGGATTATCATAAGCCGTGTGCCAGATGCTGGTCAGGTCATTGTCGATTACCTTATCGGGCTCGTTTCCGGTTTCATAACTATCGCATTGCACAATTTTTGCCCCGGCGGTTAGTGTTGGCTTTTTAAACATCGCACTGATAAATTCAATCGGTAGCGTTTGATCAGGATTGAACTCATTACCGGAAACATACTTTTTCAAACTGTATAACAATTGCTGGGATGCCGGTCGATTAGAGATGTTTTTCTCAAAATCAACGGCTGCCATCAGCAGTTTCCCTTTCCCCACTTTGGCTTCAAAAATGATTCCCTCCTTCAGGCACCGGTCGTAGGTATCAATCGATTGCAGTATAGGCCTGAATGCTGAAGGCGTTCCTTCCAGATCCAAAGTCACCGCATTGCTGATGATGTTCCACCATTGCCAGCTTGTAAAACTTTCCGATGGAAACTCGTGGAATGCCGGATGCAGGTTTTTCACCAGAGTACCCATGGTCAATGGCTCCCATCGAAACATGATCGGGCACCAGAAATGATTCTGAAAAGAGCCCTTTTTACCCTCTAACTGCTTAATATCAGGCAGCAGCAATACTTTCATCCCATCATTTAATGCATTTACAGTTTCATCATCCATTTTGGAGGATACCAAAAAGCTCTCTTCCTTCACCAGTGCCCTCTTTTTGGGATAAACCCAGATTTCCCAGCTGTTTTGGATTTCTGTGCCGGCAAAAATGGTGATGGTTAGTTTTTGCGCGGGGGACATTCTGCTGAGCGATGCTTTAATTTCGCCTATCGGTGTTAGAGAGGAAACCGGTATCACTTGCTTTTTAAATTTACCGGTTGCAACCATCTTATTATCAGTCGATTTAATCTCCCAATAAAGATTGGCACCAATGAGTGGCTCCTTACCATAATGGTAGATTTCAGCCGCAGCGATAAAGTTTTCATCATTAAAATATTCTCGCTTAGGCATTCTGAGGATCGGAACCGTTGGACCGCAAAACTCCCGCCACTTTTCCGGAGTAACTAATCCCTTTGACTCCCAAAAAGGATCAAGGATTCCAACAAGTGCGGTTCCCTGACCTGGAAAATCATGCAGGTCGAGCAACTGGAACCCTCCGCTGTTGGGTGTTCTCAAAAGCGCCTCAATGCTTTCCTTATAAAGCATTACCGTCATGTTTCCCGATACACTAAAGAAGTCCTTTGCCTGATCCAGCATGCCATGTTTTGCAAGGGTATCGCGGAACAATTCGAAATTACGGGGATAAAGCAACCCGGTATATTTTTTTATCTCATCGAAATTCGGATACACCGCACGCTGTCCAACCTCGTGCGCCACACCTGGAACCCTCAAAACCTCGTAAGCCTTTCTAAGATCATAATCGGTTTGAGGACCGCGGGCCCCATAAGTGGTTATCCCGCCACCACTTGTTTGATGTGATACATAAAACTGATCTTCCGGCAGATGCTTACGAGCTGTTGATCCACTGTACAAATGCCGGGGATCTGTATCCCGTCCAAACTTTACCAGACCGGCCATAAAATCGAAGTTCCCCCGCAACTCATTGCCCATGCACAGGAGGGCAAAGGATGGATGATTGCCGTACCGCTCCAGTATCCGGCCCATCTCATCTTTCAAAAACACACACAAAGGATCGGTGGGTTTTGTGGCTTCGGACCAAAAAGGGAGCTCCACTTGCAGCAGAATCCCGGTTTGATCAGCCGCAATGAAAGCCTCCTCCGGAGGGCACCAGGAATGGAAACGGATGTGGTTCATCCCGTAATCTTTTACGGTTTTGCATATTTTAAGCCATCCGTCCACCGACATGTCCGGATAACCGGTGAGCGGAAAAACAGCACACTCCAACGTCCCCCTTAAAAAGATTTTACGCTTATTCAATGTAAAATGAGCCCCATCTGAATCGATCTCCCTCATCCCAAAGGTGATGCTGCGGGAGTCACGAATAGTTTTCTTGTCAGCTGTACCGGCCAGGTAGGAAGTCAGCTCATACAACGCTGGCGAAAAATCGTCCCACAATTGCGTAGCGGCACCCATATCAAGTACCGTTTCAGCATTGATTTGCTCGCCGGACCCCGAAAAAGAGAAGGAAATTTCCGGGATTTGATGGTCCAAAACGGTGTTAACTGCTTTTGCTGAAAGGAAGATCATTCCGGTAACCGGGTTACCCGACTGATTATCCAAAGCATACTTTACCCTCGCTGTCCTCTTGGCCACATCAGGATAAACCTGTATGCTTTTGAAATGGATCGGATTAAATGCCCTAAGTTCCATTTTGCCAACTATTCCATTCCAGCAAGTTTGGGTGTATTCGCTGAACGCATGACTCCATCGATCGAACTCCGGACCCACCCGGTTGTCAACACAAATAGTCAGGCGATGCTTTCCGGGTGTGAGCACTGATGTGAGGTTGTAGCGATGTGGAGTACTAAAACTTTTGTCAGTGCCAGCCAATTTGCCATCCACATATACCGAACTGATCCACAGAATCCGTTCCAAATAGAGCTGAACGGATTTCCCTTCCCAATCCTCCGGTATGATTATATCTTTCTGGTACCAGGCCGGGCCCACGTATTCGTAAAATCTGGAAAGCCGGTTGATGGGCTTACTGGTAGTTTTGATGCCTTTTTGATTGGAATCGGTAGTACCGGGCAGAGTTACCTTATCCGGCAAAAGGTCTTTATGGGCACCACTATTTTCAAATGCCCGTTCAAAATCGTTTGGATCAAGCTGAAATCCCCAGGTCCCGGAGAGGTCGATAGATTGCTTCTGGGCATGCAGGAGGGGAAATCCGGTTAAGAGGAAGATGGCAAAAACAAGGGTCAATGTCTTCATAACTAGGTAGAGTTGAGGTAAAGTTGACAACTCTTAAAGTTGCAATTAAATTCTAAAACCTTTAATATCAACACACTTTAGTTCTAACTAAAATACTCTTCTATATTAACTTAATGATATTCAATCGATTTAAATATTG
>CAIXKO010000681.1 GCA_903919925.1 uncultured Bacteroidota bacterium
AACAACAAAGCGGAGAGCAGGATAAAAGGTTGAGCTTTCATGTTGTTTATTGTTAATCGTTAATTTTTACCAAAAATGAGACAAAAAGGGAGTTTTCAATAATAAATTCAATCAAACCGATGATTGTATCGATGAAATGGCGGAATCGTTCACCAAGACAGGAAAAAATTTAACCGCAGCCGGCAGTTGGCAGTCCCCAGTCCGCCAGAGGGTAGCAGGTAGAGACTGCCAGCATGTTGCCATTTTGTCCCAAACCAAATAACCCGCAAACTATTCGTGCATAGGCTTTTAAAGTACCCACCCCCTGGCCCCCTCCCTGAAAAAGGGAGGGGGAAAGAGCTCCAAATTTACATCGGAGAGGAGCCCCTCCCTTTTTCAGGGAGAGGTTGGGGTGGGTACTTAAAGACCGGTTATTAAGAGACGCATAATTGCGTGTCTCTTAAGGAAAAGTGACGAGTAACAAGTGACGAGTGACAGAAAAAAAATTCCCAGGTTGACCGCTATGTCGCATAGGGATCGGGATTTATAATATCCAGACTGAAATTATTGTGGGTATGCCTGTGAAAAACGCAAATTATCGTAACTTTATGCCTGTGAAAAACGCAAATTATTAGTGAAATATGCCTGTGAAAAACGCAAACACTTATATCTCCAGAGATATTGACAAGGCTCTGCAGACCTGGAAAAGCGATTTGTTCCGAAAACCACTATTGCTGAGGGGAGCGCGGCAAGTTGGTAAATCTTTTGCCGTCCGCAATCTTGCGCGCTCATTTGATCATTTTATCGAGGTTGACTTTGAAGCACAGCGCGATTTACATTCTTTATTCGATTCTTCGCTAAATCCGGCATCGATATGCGAGCAATTGTCCCTGATTTATGAGGTGCCCATTGTCAGTGGGAAAACGCTTCTGTTTTTTGATGAGATACAGGGCTGTTTGAATGCCATTTCGTCGCTACGGTATTTCTATGAAAAGATGCCGGATCTTCATATTATTTCCGCAGGCTCGCTCCTGGAATTTGCTCTGCAGGACCTTTCTTCCTTTGGAGTAGGAAGAGTTCGTTCGTTGTTTGTTTATCCGTTTTCGTTCACTGAGTTTTTATTGGCATGCGGCCAGACTCAAATAGCGGAATTAATTAAAAACGCATCTGCTACCCATCCAATTCCGGACCTGGTACACAAAAAAATAATCACCTCGTACAAGCGATTTATGGCTATCGGCGGAATGCCGGAAGTGGTGGCAAAGTATGTTACGAGTGGCAACATGCTTGATTGCATGAGCATCATTGATGATCTGGTGATATCTTATCAGGATGATTTTGCGAAATACAAAGGCCTTATCCTGGCACAAAGGATTCGCGAGGCATTTGATGCAGTTGTTTTGCAGGCGGGTGGCAAATTTGTGTACGCAAAAGCAGCATTAGCAAGCGATCCAAGGCAAATAAGAGTTGCAGTGGACCTGCTTATTCTGGCGGGATTGGTGATTCCGGTTACGCATACTTCTGCCAATGGTATCCCGCTGGGTGCTGAAGTTGACCCAAAAAAAAGAAAAATGATTCTTTTCGATACAGGAATATTTCAGCGACTGCTGGGTCTGAACATTGGAGAATTGATGATGAGCGACAGCTTTGAGGTTATCAATAAAGGGGCGCTGGCTGAGATGTCAGTAGGGCTGGAACTGATGAAACTGTCATCGCCCCACCGGCGCGATTCCCTGTATTACTGGCATCGCGAAACCGCCAGCGGGAATGCCGAGGTTGATTATGTTATACAAAAGGAAGAAAAGATTATTCCTATTGAGGTGAAATCGGGACAAAGAGGCTCGATGCAAAGTCTGCAAGTTTTTTTAAAAGAGAAAAAGCTGGATGAAGGTATTCGTATCTCCCTCGAAAACTTTGGCAAATATCAAAATATCCGAACGATACCGTTATATGCGGTGTCTGGTTTGGCAAACCAAAATTCCGATAACGACGCTCATCCTAAGTAAACCTCTGTCACTTGTCACTCGTCACTTGTCACTATCCCAAAAGACACGCAAATATGCGTCTCTACAAATGGGAGGATTTGATCAATGGAAAGATACGATCGCCTCAATTTCCACTAAAAGTTCATCACGGCAAACACCGGCAAAAAGATAAACAGGATTTGCTTTGGGGAAAGAGTTATCCATAAATCCCTTGATATCAAGATAATCCGATTCATTTTTGATATAAATGATCAAAGCCCCGAATACCGGTTCCAGCTCCATTTGGGTTCCCGCGTGAAGGTTTGCCGCCGGAAACAAATTGTAAATATTCTCCATGGTCAGCCGGGTTTGCCGGACAGCATCGGCCTCGTAAATACTTCTTTCCCCGCGAATTGCTGCTGTGCCCGATACATAAAGGTAAGTGAAATGAGGGGAGATAACCATCCGGCCGCGTTCAAACTTTGGCGTTGCGGCCAAACTATCTTTGCCGGAAAGCACTTTGCATGAATATTGATGCGCAGGAACCTGGAAGCTATTGTTTATGGCAACCGTTCGGGTAGATTCAGACAAGGACTTCAGGGCTTCGATTTCAACAATAATCCCGCCGGTTTTTATTCCGATTCCGGTTGCAGCCGGGTATCCGTTTTCCCACGTGGTGAGGCTATAAAACCCGGCCCTGGCCCTGTTGAATTCCTGATAGTTTTGGATATCTGAAGATTGAGCGGTAATGCTTTCGATATAATTCCACTGCCGCACAATCGAATGAACAGGCATTTGCTCCTCATTTAAAATCGAATGGATTTTGTTGAATACTGAAACGGCCTGGTCAAATCGGCCGGCATCCGGATCATCGGAAATAATACCCCCTGTAATCAGCTCTTTGGATGAGTCATCCTCAATCGTAATATATTTAATACCTGCAATCTGGCGGTAACAGATTTGCTGTCGCGAATCCTTTTCTAACAGGCAAACTTGAAGCAGGAGCTCTCCGTTCAATGGCTTTTGTGGAATAAAACTCAGTACCGGCGGAGTATCTGCAAATAATGAATTAACCTTCCCATTTATGATCTCCAAGTACCTGCTATAATCAGTCTGAGCGCGTGAGTTGCCAAAAAACACTAACCGGACAGGGACCTTGTGATCGGGAATTTTGCTCAGCAGCGCATCGCACATCGATCCAAAATCATCAATCTGAGCGGTATGGAATTCATAAAACCTTTTTGCCGGCATAAAAATTTTCTCTCGTCTAAAGTGAATTTACATACTCGGTGAGCCGGTCAATTTCTTTTTTTGAG
>CAIXKO010000682.1 GCA_903919925.1 uncultured Bacteroidota bacterium
TCAGGGCACAAACCATAAAAACAATGGCAATTCTTTGCAATACCCCGAATAAATCGATTTGACTAAAATCAAAAGCCGGCAAATAATGTAATAATAAACCGATTACATAAATTTTAAGGGAACGGATAATGATTTTCCTAATCATATCTTTCCTTGGAACTCCGGAGCCGGCTTGTTTGGAATACGATAAAGCGATAGATACACCAACAATAAAAATAAAGAAGGGAAAAATAAAGTCGGTGGGAGTTATTCCGTTCCATTGTGCATGCAAAAGCGGAGCAAAAACGTGACCCCACGACCCGGGATAATTAACCAGTATCATGGCTGCCACGGTAAGCCCCCTGAATGCATCAACCGATAATAGGCGATTTGAAGTGATCATTTTTTCTTTTCGAAACGCTTCATTATTTCTGTCCAATTCGTAATCACAATACCCTCATCTTTAAAGAATTGAAGAACTACCGGATCGGAAAACATTTCACCTTCCCAAACCCTTTGCTGCCACGAATTAGTTATTGATTTCAAATTATCGGTAAGAGTAGAAGGATGGAAAATAATTTCGGTTAATCCGGGATATAATGATTTTACCAGCTCAAAGAAAATGGCCCGTTTTTCCTCGTAAGTATCCCCTTCGTGAACATAAGTGTAATTATCGAGCATGGGTAAGCGATAATCTCCTATGTGGCTGATCACCTCATCATTGATTGGATAACCGGCTTTTTTGAATTGCTCCGCGATCATCGGTACCGATAAGTCGATAACAAAGGCGGGCAGATGATATTCCTGTGCAACTTTCAGCGCGACATTGATATAATCTACTGAACCATACAATGTTCCCATGTGTGTATCGATATGGGTGGGTTTAAATCCCAGTGAGAGAACTTTATCAATCTGGGCCCTGATCTCCATTTCAATTTCGCTGGGTGAGGCATGCATAACCACATCAGGTACCTCCGGCCAAAGTTTTCCAGCCGGATCAATTAACCCGAGCACTTTTGAAGCTTCAGTAACAGGTCCCCACCGGTAATTGTTCCACTCGCTGGTTAAAGTAAGGTGCACACCGATATCGGCTTCCGGATGCCCTTTTGCCCATTCAATGAATTCTGCGGCGTTTGGGCATGGCATCATTACAGAGGCTGACAGCAAATGCCCTTTGGTTATATATTTTTCAACCGCAGCATTAGCTTCAGGGCACATCCCGGCATCGTCCATGTGCAGCAGCAAAACTTTTTTCCCGGCCGGAAATCCTAATTTTTCAGCCCAGGAAACATATTTCTGTTTCTGGTTTTTTGAAACCTGAACAGATTCAATAACCGAAAGCATCTCATTTCTGAAATCCTCCATTTTTAATTCATTGCATGCCCGGTCAAATGTTTCACGCGATTGGCCCAGTTTCATAGCCTGATAGCCCGGATCAACCAGATTTGGAAGGCTCACGTTGAATAAGTGCTCTAAATCTTTTCGCGTTTGCTCATCAATCTTACTATCCGGCTTCAGGTAATCTTTAAGTGCCGCCAGTATCCGGTAATCCTCAATTCCCTCGCGTACAGCTTCCCACCGCCGGCTGGTAACCGATTTTGATTCCCCCGGATAAATCAGATTATATTCCAGTTTTATACGCGACCACGGATTATCACTCACTGAATTATAGCACCAGTAGCCAATTCCACTGGCCCCGTTTCGCATGGCAAGCAGAGCAGCAGTCCGATATTCATAAAGCAGATTTATATTCTTGATATTCGGACCAATAGGTCTGGCTGAACTATAAGAACAATTATAGGACCAAAGCCATTTACCTGTTGTTCGCATGATGTTCATCTCCGGACTTTTATCGGCCAACCAATCAAATGGAGGGACCCATACGTCCAGATATTTTGCCATGGCATCAAACATCGGCAATTCCCCGCCGCCATCCTGGTAAAGCATAACATCGGGATTAACCGCCTGCGCCATTTCACCGAATTTAACAACCTTATTTACTGCATTCCATCCGCCGCCACCCGGCTCATCTACAGGATACAGGGCAAAACGATCAGTTCCGATTCCGGATTCCTTTAAATGCCCGACCAAATTATTCAGATAAAATCCAAACTGCTTCCGGTAGCCTTCACTGGCAAATTCCTGATTGATAGCCGGCAACCCGCTGATTAAAAAGAATATATCCTTGTTTTTAAATTGGCTGGTAATTTTATCGCATTCCGTATAATCAACACCGGTTAATTCCTGATTATTATAAATCACTTTAGGCGACGGTATCAGGAATACATTGTTCCCGTGAGCCAGCAGCCCTTCTACCTCGGGGCCCGTTGAAGGCGACCAGGTACACAGCCGGAATGCGCCCGGGGCGGCTATCTTAAACGGCAACACGTCAAGTGAAATTTCCACTCTCGTTTCCGGTGCTTTTACCTGCTGGGGTTGGCCCGGAGCATCCATTACGCCTGCGCCGTTCAGGGCCTGAAAGGTTATGGTTAATTCATGTTTACCGGGATCAACCTCACCAATTGCTATATCCAGCCATAACTCCCTGCTGGTAAGTGAAGGAATACTGATTACTCCCGATTCATCTGTTGCAGGTAACGCATCCCATGATTCCTCACCCATCGAGGTAGGGGTTGCCACCGAGTGCAACGATGTTATTTTAATTTCATTGTTCCCGTTGCTAATCGCTACTCTGACATTTAGCAACTGATCGGTAACATTAAACAACACCAGTGGAACCGGATTGTGCTCGCCGGGAACAACCTTTTGATTTATTTTGACCGGATTGCTTATTAACGTTGGTAACTGCTTATCAACACTACGATTATCCCACTTTTTCCCTTGAAACGCGATCAAACTGGTGCCCGATCCAAGGGTAGCTGCCTGAATAACCACCTCACTGATTAATCCGGCTCTCTTTGCTTCTTCATTTAGTTTGGCAGTTTTTGAAATTACAGCCGCAATTGCTGTGGCATCGCTCACTGCCGCCATTTCTTGCATTTCGCTGATCGAATTGGCATTTGCCTGCAAATCTGAGGCTCTTTTCAATAGTGCATTGGCCGATAAAGGCAATACATTTTCCACTGAATGGGCAGCAACTCTTAATGTGTTACCAGACTGTTTGATGAGTGCCCGATCGTTAGCAAAAGGCTCCATCGTAACCTCGCGTGATGAGGATAGTAATTCCTTACCTTCAGCTGTTGTAAGGGTCCAGAAAAAGCGATAAGTACCTGGTATGATAATATCTACAGGTAATAATAACTGCCCCTCCTTGCCGAAAATATTTGAAAAGGTGCTGCTTTTCGATCCGTCCGGGCTCATGCATATCGCCGTTGCTTTTAATGGGGAGGTTTCTGGGTTGGGATTATAGATATTGAACTGAACCGGTTCACCTGAGTAAAGCTTATTCCACTCTAAATTTTTTGGAGCTATATGTAGTTCATCGGTTTGAATCAATCCAACCCAACAACCGGTATTCTGTATATTGCCTCTGTAGGATGCCCAGTGAACCAGCATTTTTTTAGCCGAGGGTGTTTCAAAGCAATAATTTAATCCCGATTCCCCGCCGGTCAGAAAAAGATCGGCCTTATTGGGATCCCCGGTAATGTTACCAACCGATGGGGTAACATTTATCGTTCGTGATGGAAGCTGATGATCGAAAATCACATCTCCATTATTGCTGAAAACCAGCAAATGTCCTTGCTGCGAGGCTAGAACATATTCCAGTTTACCATCATTATTTATATCGGCAATGGCACCAGGAGCCAGGCAGCGCCCCTGCATATCGATTTTCCATATCAGATTGCCTGATTCACTAAGACGGTAGATAATACCTTTTTGTGTGACCAGAAATAGGTCGGCTCGTCCATCCTGATCAAAATCGCCAACTGAAACAGAGGAAGCTACCGGCACATTTAACGGGTATTTCCAAACCGGCTTTCCCTGCGTATTAAAGCAATAAACCAATCCATTACCCGATACTGCCACCATATAAGCCTGACCATCGGAAGCACCAAAAATCACTGGAGCCGAAGTGGACCAGGACTCCGATGAACCGCCAATTTTGTATTTCCATAATTCCGATAAATTCCCGGTTAAAACAATCATCCAGCCATCGGTGGTTGCAATAGCCAACTCCGGTTTGCCATCACCGTTAAGGTCACCCACAGCAGGGCTTACCGGCTGTCCGGATAGCTGTACTTTCTTTATCACCCTTCCGCTCAGAGCATCAAATACCCATACGGTTCCCTTACTGTCAGTTTGAATATACTCGGTTGAACCATTGGCATCCAGATCCGCTATAACACCAGCCGACCATTCGGACCCGGCACTCAGTTCAGCCTGCCATACCAATACTCCTTTCCCATTCAGGCAGGTTAATTGCCCACTGTTGTCAGCAGCATAAATCAGGGCTAATTCTCTCTGGCGCTGAAGTATAGCAGGATAAGTAGTGTATCGGCTCCTGGTTTTCCATCGCCATAAAGCGGCACCGGTTTTACCAACCGCAATAAGCTCCTCCTGCGATGCAATAATTGCCTCATCCCACCCATTATTGTCCACATCGGCAACTGTTGCTGAACTTTCCTGAAAACATTTTTGATTTGCCGACCATTTTAATTCCAGATTTATTTTCTGGGCAGATAAATCAAATGAAAAAAAAAGAATTACTGCAAAAACAGATAATATCTGGTAAAAACACCGGGAATTTATCATTGCATTAATTTTTTTGGATCGAGAACAACATGTTTAATCGATTTCTTTCCTTCTCCCAAAGAATAGGAATAGGAAAAGTGTAGAAGCCCATCATTAGTTTGAATTAAGCAAGGATAGGAAAAGCTCCCTTTCCGATCGGCATTGTATTCAATCAATTCCTTCCATTTCCATGTATTTCCTTCATCATCCGACAGATAAATTGAAAATTGATACCTCCCATCGTTTATATCATTTCCCAAAAAGACCCATTTCCCGTCCTTCATCACGCAGATTTCCACACTTGCTTCATTTGGGATATCGGTTTTTTGAGAAGCGCTCCACGATTCCCCGCTATCGGTTGATACACTCGTGTGTACTTTGGTTGGTGAATCGCCGCTATCGCGCATATAAGCAACTATGTTTCCATTCTTTTTAACAGCCAAAGCCGGCTGTATCGGACCTCTGCCAACAATGGGGAGACTGGGCCTCCAGCTGGTACCATCATCATCGGAAATTGCCACTATCGAGAAATTAAATCCATCGGAATACAATGGCAATAGAATTCTACCGCTATCGAGCGTTATAGGGTGTATCCTGGTCATCCATCCAATACTTCTTTTGAGCAAATCCTTGCTGGCCTCTTTAATCATATTATCGTATAAAGGAGCATATGCAGCCCACCCGGCTTGACTTTCCGGCATTTCCCTAAACCGCTTTTCCACCTCTTTCACAAAACCGTCATCGGGTTTAAGAAAGATATCATCCTGCCATTCCCAATTGGGAGCGCCTTCACCACTATACTGAGTAGTTGTACGATACCTTAAGATCGCATCTTCCCATTTATTGGCAATCACGGCTACCCAAAAAAGGAATAATTTACCTTTCCGGTTCAGGAACAGAACCGGGTTACAATCCGGAATTCCTTTGGTATCAGCCATTAAAAACGGTGCAGTCCATGATTTTAATCCTTTTTTTAACCGGGCACCCATAACTCTTACATCATCGGCAGTACGCTCTCCGCTTCCCTGAAACCAACAAGCCAGCAAATCTCCGTTGGGCAGCATAACTATACTGCTTCCGTGCACATGCTCATTTTGGTATGGGAAAATCAATTCCTCACTGACAATAGTTTTTTTTTCATTTCGCGTTTGCGACATGACCATAAATGAAGGTACCAGAAATAGAATTGAAAATAATTGGATGATTTTCATGACCTAAGTTAAATTCGATCAGTTTTTTTTGAAAATAATTTCATTAAAATAAAACCTACCAGAAAAATGGCCAATGTGCCAAATACAATGGTCAGATTGTTATGAAAAGGACTTCGAAAAGCCAGCAAGGCCCCCTGTTTAAAATAGATTGGCGATAAACTCATCCAGATAATGATTAATGCACCTACGATTACGCCGACAGCTGCATCAACATTACGGACCTTTTTGGAGAGGTATCCAAGCAAAAACAAGCCCAGCATGCCTCCGCTGAAAATGGAAGCCAACCCCCACCAGGCATCCAGTACACTCTTAACTCCAACCAGTGCCAAAGCAATCAAGGTACCCAACACGCCAAAAATCAGTGATGAACTGTAAAGTACTTTCATCGACGATTTTTCATTTGCCTGCTTGTTGAAATATCGCTTGTAATAATCCGACAGAATAATGGTGGCCGTGCTGTTTAAACTGGTTGCTACAGTGCTCATGCCGGCTGCAAATATCGAGGCAATCAAGAGCCCTGTTATTCCGGCAGGCAAACCATTAACAATAAAGTAAGGAAAAACCTTATCTCCGGCACCAGGAGCCTTAAGCTCAGCCGGTAGCAAATCGGGCTGCGCAGTGTAGTAAGCAAAGAGTGCCGTTCCGATATAAAAAAACACGATGGAAACCGGAACATATAATAATGACCCGAATAAGGCCGATGATTTTGCCTCCTTCATGGAGCTGGTGGTCATATACCTTTGCACATAATTTTGATCGATCCCGTAATTCTGGAGATTAATAAACAATCCATAAATCAGGATTACCCAAAATGTTGAATCTTTGAGACTTGCACCGAAGCTTCCCAAACTAAATTTATGATTGGCAGCAGCAATTTCAAAAATCTGTCCCGGGCCTTCGGGCATCGAAAATGTTAATATTAAAGCACATACTACCGCACCGGTAATCAGGATAATTCCCTGTATAGCATCGGTCCATATAACAGCCTGAATGCCACCCAGCATAGAATAAGCGGTCACCGCAATTCCGGTAACTATTATGATGGTTTTTACATCCCATCCAAACAATGCATTTAGTGGCAAGGCAAGTAATAACAATATGGCTCCGGTGCGCATCAATTGAGTGAGCATATAACAGGTTGAAGCATAAATCCTTGCCCACGCTCCAAACCGCATTTCCAGATAATGATAGGCTGAAATGCTGCCAATCCCTCGGTAAAGCGGAACAAAAAACTTTACCGCCAAAATGGAAGCAATGGGGATTGAGAGGCTGAATACAAAGGCGTTCCAGTTTGACATGAACGCTTTTCCGGGAAGTGCCAAAAAACTTATACTACTTACAAAAGTTGCGAATATCGACATTCCCACTATCCAGGCAGGTAACTTGCCCCCTCCGGATGTAAATTGAGCCGATGTTTTGTTCTTAAAGAAAAAACTGGCCCCTAATATTACATTACCAAAGGTTAAAACAATAAAAACGATGAGATCAAGTAACGATAGCTTCATAGGAGGTTATTTTAAACTTTGTGGAACAGGAAGAGAGCGTGAAGAACGTAAAGAACGTAAAGAACGTAAAGAGAACGGGAAGATCGTAAAGATCGTAAAGAGAACGGGAAGATCGTAAAGATCGTAAAGAGAACGGGAAGATCGTAAAGATCGTAAAGAGATCGTAAAGAGAACGTGAAGGACGTGAAGGGAACGTGAAGAAGGGGAAGAGTGAAGGGAGTGAAGGGGTTGACATTGGGGGTAAAGTATTGGGGGTAAAGCATTAGGGGTAAAGCATAATAAGCTTAAGCTGCTCAACGTATTGGGCAATTCTTTTGCGTTCCTCCTTGCCATGCCGGCGGAGTGGCAGGGCCATATAATCATCGCAGATTCCCATAACCGATAAGGCACATTTAATCCCCTTAACAATTCTGGAGGAATGCTTTCCTACA
>CAIXKO010000683.1 GCA_903919925.1 uncultured Bacteroidota bacterium
ACACCCCAAACCCTCTTCCATTAGCATATTAGCACATTAGCATATTAGCACATTAGCACATTAGCACATTGTCACATTCTCCTCCCCCAGCTCCAACGGATACACCCCAAACTCTCTCACCAGCTTCACCACGTAATCATAATTGGCGCCGGAAACGTTTCCGGGGACCGAGTGGTCGGACTGGAAAATGAACCCGCCTCCTTTGGCGGCATTGAGCTTGCGGAGAACAATGGATTTTAACTGTTCCTGAGTGCAATCGGCCCATTCCATTACGTTCATGTTTCCGCAAAATCCCATGCGATGGCCGTATTGTTGCCTCAGGTCAACCACATCGAGACCGGCTTTGGCCTCGAGCGGGTTATAGGCATCGATACCGAGCTCGATAAAGTCTTCGAAAATTCGTTTTACGTTGCCGCAGCCGTGGTAGATTACCGGAATCCCTGCCTCATGGCACACATCGACCATCGCTTTGATACCCGGTTTAAAATGCTCGCGCCAAAACTCGGGCGAAAAAAGGAGATCATAAATGTAGGCTACATCGCCCCATATCACCATGCCATCGAGCATCCCGTTGGCGGCCTTGATCTGCGCCTTGGTGATTTCCAGCATGAACTTGTTGATCCTGGCTATGAATTCGCCGAGTTCTTCGGCATACATCAGGCTCCAGAGTAGTGTGTTTTCAGAACCGATTATGCGCCAGAGGGTTTCATGTCCTTCACAAACGCTTCCATAAACTGGAAAATCGGGATAAATTGATTTTACCGTATCGATCCAGGGGGCCAGGTTGCGGGTAAAACTATCGCCAACCCCTCCCAGCTGATTATCGCCGCCGCTGAAATAGCGCCGGTTATCCCAGGGATCATCAAATTGAAAGTCTTTAAGCTGCTCGATTTCGTTGGTCAGAAACCTTTCATACCGTGGCATCGGATCGGCATAAACCTTGGTTATAACCGCCTCAAATCCTGTTTTTACCGTAATCCGGTCATCGGTTTCGGCTAAAACTTCAAACGGCATAATGTGCGGATCCATATTAGGAACGGTTACCTGCCAGTCGAGATCATAGTATTGATAGGGCGATGCATCGGCAGGCAAATTGAGCTCTTTGCGCCAACGCTCAATGAAACTGCCCCAAAATAAATCACTTACCGGTACCCGGTCAGCTTCTTCATGACGGAGGGTTTTGTTCATCCGCTCCAGTTTTTTCAAACAATTTGCAGTACGTTCCATTTTAATATTTGTTTTGCGTAACCTCTTTAACCTGATTATCCTCTCCGCTGCTCTACTTTATGACTTGCCTCTAAGTACCCACCCCAACCCCTCCCTGAAAAAGGGAGGGGCTCCTCTCCGAGGGATAATCAGAGCTCATTCCCCCTCCCTTTTTCAGGGAGGGGGCCAGGGGGAGGGTACCTAAAGACAAATTACCTGCCATGATGTTCCAATCCACACTTCGGCATCTATCCACCAACGTCCCCAAAGATAACCCTAAACCAATCGTTTTTCCCACCCTTCTTCATATCTTTGGCCAATGAAAATTATTTCCCCCTCCGCCTTGTCACTCGTCACTCGTCACTCGTCACTTCTTCTGTCACTCGTCACTTCTTCTCTCTTCCGTTTCACGCATCACGCATGCCGCTTCACGATCTTCCTCCTCCTGCTCGCCTGCAACACCATAGAGCCCATCACAAACTATGACGGAACCTTTACCGATTCCCGGGATTCAACCGTTTATCCGTATGTTAAAATCGGCACCCAGACCTGGATGGCCGAAAACCTGAAAATCAGGCTGATCGATACAACGGGTGCCTGGTGCTACAATTCGGCCGAGGGCAACTGCGATACCTATGGACGGCTATATAACTGGGAAAAGGCAATGAAAGCCTGTCCTGTTGGCTGGCACCTGCCTACCGATGGCGAATGGAAGCAGCTGGAGATTTACGCGGGGATGTCGGCATCCGATTCCGATAGTCTCGACTGGAGGATTACCGGCAGTGTTGGTATTGGGCTCAAAGCAAGAAAAGGATGGAATTCCGGTGGAAACGGCGAAAACTCCGTTCGGTTCAGTGCCATACCTTCCGGAATTTATGAAAAAAATGAATACAGCTTTATCGGTGACATCGCCAGTTTCTGGACCTCCTCCTATACCGATGAAACGCACGCATGGGGCAGGGGACTGGTTTATCATGCCGAAGGAGTGTACCGTTGGAAATACAACAAAGCCAGTGGATTTTCCGTGCGGTGCGTTAAAAATTAGCCAGTTGCTTGTTGAAGTATTTTTCTGTTTATTTACTTTCTCTTTGGGAGGATTATTATGAGAAAGAATTTAATCAGACGTTCTCATTTCTATGGACTGATTTCTGTGGCCGTATTTTTCTTCCTATACCTGTTTACAGCGATCTGTGTTTTACTGATTCTTATGGTATCGCCAATGAACAGGAGCAAACCAATCAGACGGATTATGCGGTTTTGGGCGCGCACCATTTTTTTGATGCTGGGCAAGCGTCTCAGGGTAAGTGGGATTGAAAATATTGAAAAAGACACTAATTACATCCTCCTGGCTAATCATGCGAGTTTATTTGATATTATGGCTATTCTTTCTTTTTATCCCGGGGTATCATGGTTTGGACGGGAGCATTTGCTGAAAGTACCCCTCTTTGGCCGGGTATTAAAATTGACTCATTATGTTCCAATGAAATCGGGTGATGTACGGAATACAAAGGAAATGTTAAGCCATCTGGTACAAAAATCAGGTGCACAAACGATTGCAATCTTTCCCGAAGGCACCCGAACCACCGATGGGAGTATTAACCGTTTCAGAAAAGGATTTGTCCATATTTTAAAGGCTACTGAAATGAGCGTGTTGCCTGTTACCCTGAATGGCTTTTTTTTATTGAAGCCAAAGAACAGGTTTACCATAAATTTTGAATCGAAAATTGACGTAGTCATCCACAAGCCTATTGAATGGAAAGAATTCGCGGAACAGGATGATCATGCTATATTGGAAAAAGTAAAAGTAGTTATTGAATCAGCTTATATTCAAAAAGGTAAAAATGGTAAACATTAAAAAGTGGGTTTTTATTGTCAACCCAATCGCCGGAAACGGTTTCGCAAAGCGTTATGTATCAACCGTTGAGGCGATGCTAAAGAAATATGCTGTTGAGGCTGACATTATTTTTACCGAGTATGCGGGACATGCAACTGAACTGGCAAAATCTTCTGCGAATAAGGGTTATAAATACATTATCGGAGTAGGGGGCGATGGTACGATCAACGAGATAGCCCGTCCGCTGATCGGGAGAAAAGGATTTGTTATTGGCTTGATTCCCGCCGGCACCGGGAATGATTTTATTCAGATTCTTGGTTTTCCTAACCGTTTTGAGGAATCACACTGGAAAACTTTTTTTGAAAAGCATAACATTCTCATGGATGTAGGCTCCTGTAACGGTAAATATTTCCTGAACGGGATGGGTCTGGGATTTGATGCCCAGGTGGCTGCTGAAAATTATGCAGAGCCAGGCAAGGTTAAGATGGGTGGAAAATACAAGTACATCTGGCACATCGTTAAAACTTTGCTATTCTTTAAAGAGAAGCAAATGACGCTTATTACCGGCACCCATAAAAGCAAGTCAACCTGTTTCATGAACACCGTTTCCATTGGCCGGCGGTTTGCAGGAGGGTTTTTTATTACCCCGAAAGCAATCGCAAATGACGGATTGCTCGATGTTTGCAATGTTAAGAAACTTAACTTGTTGCAGCGTTTCCGGATATTACTGATGGTTCCAAAAGGTACCCATATCACGAATTCGAAAGTAGATTACCATCAAACCGACAAAATTTCTATCGCATTTGATGATAAAGTTCCGTTTCATGTTGACGGAGAGCTTAATTTTGCACAGAAGTTTGATATCAGGGTTTTGCCTGGTGCTTTAAACGTTTTATACAATCCGGCAGGAAAACATTTTTTTCATACGGATTTACAATATTCCAAAGATGGAATTGAAAGATAATCAACTCAGTAATTCACGGCTTTCGGCTCTGGTTTCCAACCTGAATGCAGGGGTTTTGGTGGAGGACGAGCATCGGATCATTGCCTTGATCAATCATCAATTTTGCACTCTTTTTGGGATTCCGGTAGATCCTGCTTTCCTGATCGGAACGGATTGCTCTCAATCTGCAGAACAGTCGAAAGATATGTTTATCGATCCGGTGAGTTTTATTGAGCGGATTGATGAGATTCTCAGCAAACATGAGATTTGTTTAAACGATGAGTTGGATTTGGTTGATGGGCGGGTGTTTGAAAGGGATTATGTGCCCATTATTGCGGAAGGCATATTTCTCGGCAATTTGTGGCAGTATCGTGATATCACCCAACGTAAGCAAAATGAGCGTTTGCTGGAACTTGCCCGGCTGGCTGCGGAAAATGCTAACCGTGCAAAGAGTGCCTTCCTGGCTAATATGAGCCATGAAATCCGAACACCGTTGAATGCGGTGCATGGGATAGTCAGATTATTGGCTGAAGCGCCCCGTTTGCCAGAACAAGAGGATCTTCATGATCGCCTGATTTCCTCTTCAGAGAGTTTATTGACCATTATTAACGACATTCTCGATTTTTCGAAAATCGAGGCTGGTTTGTTAACCATTGAAAAGACCTCCTTTACCCTGGCTGATGTTTTTAACCGCATCATCAGTTCCATGGAAATCAAGGCTACCCAAAAGTCGCTGCGACTGGTTCATTTACCCGATAGCTCAGTGGCAAAGGTGCTAGAAGGCGATCCGGTCAGGTTGGGCCAGATTTTACTAAACCTCGTGAACAATGCGATAAAATTTACTGATCAGGGCTATGTGGAGATTTCCTATCAGTTGGTTGCCGAAAATGCTCAAACTAACACCATTCGCTTTTCAGTTACTGATACCGGTATAGGGATCGAAAAATCGAGGATCGGAAAAATATTTGAAAGTTATCAGCAGGAGAATCAGAGCACTACCCGTCAGTACGGAGGAACCGGTCTTGGCCTTTCCATCAGCCGGCAGCTTGTGGAGCTTATGGGGGGTAAGTTGTTGGTGGAAAGTGAAAAAAATAAAGGAAGCAGTTTTCACTTTACCCTCGTTCTGAACCAAAGTATCGATAATTCCTATCTGGAGCGCGGGAAGGAAACCGTTATCGATCCCGAAAAGCTTAGGGGGTGCAAGGTTTTGGTGGTGGAGGACAATGAAATGAATCAGTATGTTGCAAAATCCATCCTGCGAAAATGGAACATGGAAGTGTTTCAGGCCAGAAACGGGCAGAAAGCAATCGATTTCTTATCTCATCATGAATGCGATATTATATTGATGGATAAACAGATGCCGATAATGAACGGTGTGGAAGCCACCCTTTTTATTCGCCAAACCATGAAATCTGATATACCCATTATTGCCCTCACGGCCGATGCGGTTATCGAAATGGTCCAGGAGTGCCTGGCAGCGGGTATGAATGATTTCGTTACTAAGCCTTTTGAACCAGGGGTATTGTACAGTAAGATTCTGGAAGTGCTCAAAATCCCGATAAAATAACTTTAATAATGGCCGTTAATCTATTGGACCAAGCCAACGAATTACTCGACAGAGCTCAGCTTGCATCAGCGGAATTTCATCAGTATAACCAGGAACAAACTGACCGGATTGTTGAAGCTGTTTTCAAAGCTGGATTTAGTAACCGGGTTAAACTGGCAAAAATGGCTCAGGAAGAAACCGGGATGGGTGTTTGGGAGCATAAGGTTATCAAGAATGTTTTAGCCACCCAACTGGTTTATGAGAGTATTAAGAATGAAAAAACAGTAGGTGTTATTTCTTCGGATCCCCAAACCGGTATTACTGAAATTGCACAGCCTCTTGGGCCAGTATTGGCTATAATTCCGGTCACCAACCCCACCTCAACGGTGATGTTTAAAATTCTAATTTGCCTTAAATCGCGCAATCCAATCCTGATCAGCCCACATCGTGGGGCAATAAAATCGTGTACTGAAACTGTTCGCATTTGTTACGAGGCTGCTCTGGAGGCTGGAGCACCTGAAGACTGTATTCAAATGGTTTATGGGGGAAAGAGGGAGTTTACCCAGCTTTTAATGGCTCATCCTAAAGTTGCCTTGATTTTGGCTACAGGAGGGACCGGGATGGTTAAAGCAGCCTACAGTTCAGGAAACCCTGCACTAGGCGTGGGGCCCGGTAACGTACCGGTTTTTATTGATGAAAGCGCTGATATCCCTTTTGCCGTTAGCAGTATTATTTCTTCAAAAACATTTGATAACGGTACCATCTGCGCCAGTGAACAGGCTATTGTGGTGGTGAACACCATTGAAAGCCAGGTGAAGGATGAGTTCGAGAAGCAACACTGTTATTTTTTGAATCAGGAAGAAGTTCGTAAAGTTGAAAAAATTGCAATAGTTGCCGGTGCCAACAGTATGAGTCCATTTGTGGTGGGTAAGCCGGTTTCCGTAATCGCACAAAAGGCCGGTATTTCAGTCCCCGAAGGAACAAAAATCCTGATTGCCCAACTGGAAGGTGTTGGTCATGATTTTCCACTCTCAGTTGAAGTTCTTGCACCTATTCTGGCTTTTTACAGCACCAAGGATTATGCTTCAGCAGTGAATACCTGCATTGATCTGAATTACCTTGGCGGAATCGGGCACAGCGCCGGAATATATGCTAACAATGAAGCGCGTATTCTGGAGTATTCTGAATTATTAAATGCGGGCAGGATACTGGTCAATACCCCCACTACTCAAGGAGCGGTTGGGTACTTTTTTAACCATCTTGCTCCTTCTCTAACCCTGGGCTGCGGC
>CAIXKO010000684.1 GCA_903919925.1 uncultured Bacteroidota bacterium
GGCTATGTTACCGGTTGGAGCATGATGTTTGATTATGTGATGAATCCGGTGATATGCGTAATCTGGTGCAGCAAAGCCACAGCGGATCTCGGGGTAATGCCGCTGGTTCCGCTCCAGGCATGGTTCCTGTTTTATGCATTGTTGTTCACCAGTTTGAACCTGCGGGGGATTAAGGCTAGTGCACGCACCAATAACGTAATCGCAGGTGGTTTGTTCATTGTGATCATTTGGTTTCTGGTGGTAGCTGTCCGCTATTTGATTCAACATCCGCCTGCTGGTACGGCCGACTGGATCCGTCCGTTCTACGATCCGGGCACGTTCTCCCTTTCGGCTGTTTCCAGCGGAGCAGCCCTGGCGGTTCTCACTTATATCGGGTTTGACGGGATCTCGACTTTGGCGGAGGAAACCCACAACCCACGGCGCAATATTTTGCTGGCCACCGTTTTGGTTTGCATCATTACCGGCATCCTCGCCACAGTTCAGGTATACATGGCTCAGATGGTGTGGCCCGAGCCGGCCTCACAATTCCCTAGCCTGGAAAATGCCTTTGCACATGTTGCAAAACGTGCAGGAGGGCAAACGCTTTTTTCGGTGTTAACGGTAGCCTTGCTGGTAGCATCGATGGGCTCGGGCATGGGCGCTCATCTGGGAGCTGGACGGCTGCTTTACGGAATGGGGCGCGATAGTGCAATCCCTAAGCGGTTTTTCGGCCACCTGAATCCGCGAACCCACGTTCCTTCCTATAATATCATTCTGGTTGGTGGGATCGCTCTTGTGGGTGCTTTTCTGCTGGATCTCAATAAAAGCGGGTACGACAGGGGTGCTCAGCTGGTGAATTTTGGCGCCATGGTGGGGTTCATGGGTGTGAACTTATCGGCCTTGACGCACTATTTTATTCGCGGGCACAATCGCCGCTGGCATCATCTGGTGGTGCCGTTGCTGGGCTTTTCCATCTGCTTCTACCTCTGGGTGCATCTTTCCCCTGTGGCATTGATAATAGGTGTTTCCTGGTTGTTGCTAGGGCTGCTTTATGGTGCCTGGCGCACCAACGGTTTCCGGAAGCCTCTGACCATATTTAAGGGAGACGAGACGGGAGCCGAGACTTGAGCCAGAGGGTAGCGCGTAGAGACGCATACTTGCGTGTCTCTTATCGGCATTCCTCAGTCAGCAGTCCGCCACAGGGTAGCTTGTGGCGTCCATCAGCATGCCGGCAATCGACCCCAAACCTAATAACCTGGCAACGTGCGGTATAGAATCGCTGAATGGTACCCACCCCCTGGCCCCCTCCCTGAAAAAGGGAGGGGGAATGAGCTCCAAATTTCCTTCGGAGAGGAGCCCCTCCCTTTTTCAGGGAGGGGTTGGGGTGGGTACTTAAAGGCCGGTTATATGAAAGACGCATATTTGCGTGTCTCTTATCAGCATTCCGCAGCAGGTAGTCCGCAGTCAGCACACTTTTTCACCATTTTACGAATTTTAATTGTTTCGTATGCCTTCCGTGTACCAGTGAATCCAACGATACGGGATCGAGCAGATATCCGCGTTGTTCTTTACTTACACGCAGGGCAAAGAGTCCTATGCCCCCGATTATATTGGATACGGGCAGACCCTGTCGATCGGGGGCAATCTGGTTTGTGTCCTCATAATCACAGTATTCCCTGGAGAGGCCAACCACAATCAAATCGATTGAAACAAAAGAACGGCTGATAATACCCTGATCCACCGGGATTCCACCACCGATCCTCCGGAGAAAGTCATCGCCATCGAAAAAATGGAGAATGCTTATTGGTTCCTGGTCCGGCTTGAAAATCCCGGATTCTTTGCGGAAGGATACGTCAAAATTCCTGGTCTCCTCCAGTTCCTGAAACCGATTGATATACTTTAGCCGGATAATGAGGGAATAGCGCTGAAAACCAAATTTGTCGATCCATTTGATCCGCTGGGCTTCTGGACTGTAAAGGCTGAACCGGGTTTGATTGCTGGTGCGTGGCAACTGAATGACGGGTGGAGCATAATAATTCTGCTGTGCCGAGATCAGTTGATTGCTTTCCGGAATCCTTACCAGAAGCCGTATCTGGAAGCCCTCGCTGAACAATAGATTCAGAGGGCCCTTCAGGCAATAACAATAGTTTGGATCGCTGGTAAAAAATCCCTCCGCTTTATCAGGTAACTTTGTTTTCTCAAATTTATATGAAGTGATCGGGTACCCCTCTTTTGAATTGATATCCATGCTTACTTCGGCATTCGCATAGTACAGATTATTTGGATTTTGCGCCATAACCTCAGCCGATTCGGCTCCCGAAAACGTTTTGGTCAGCCTTACAGAGATCAGGGAATCGGCAGGATTGAACAGACTATAAACCACAGGCAGCTGCGCACCATTAGTAATCACCTGTACCTGCTCATCGCAAGAGGATACAACAAGAAAAACAATGGTCCCTATTAACATCAGTGTTGTTTTCATGCTTTAATCCCGGTTTTTGACGCAACGAACTGAGATATGAAATTCCCGCTTTACCAGGGTTCCGGTGGATCCGTCCGACCCGTAATAGTCGCGGATGAAGTAATGAGCCACCTTAATATCGATGAGCTCCCAATCGGCTTTATCCGGAACCCGCCAACCAGGCGGACAGATCCCCTGATTATTGGTGTGCATCCCGTAGTTCAGTGCCTCACTCTGACTGTAATATCCTCCATAAACGCGTATGTTGGCTGTATCATCATCATACGCATAATATTCAACTAAATCATTGTCTGTTTGAACAGTGGAGGAAGGGATACAGGTGCCGAAACGCAGGTTTTCGGCCATGAACCATAACCCGTTAATTTTAACGATCCGGTATTGCTGGTTATCGCGAGGATCGGTCATCAATGAATCAGGTAAAGGACCGAAAATCAGGATAGAATCGAGGGCCTGGCTGGTAAGGCCATCCGGGTCCATTACATCAAGTATCACCTGGTGGTACCCGCTTCCATCAAAGGACCAATTGATACCCTTTTCCAGGGAGTAATCGGAATCCCAGCTACCATCAGCATCAAAATCCCACCGGGCAAGTAATGCATACATTTCTCCATCCGGATCGGTCGATGTGGAGGCATCGAAGGTGATAATCCGGCTGGCATAGCCAAAATGGGTGTTAATGGAAAATCTAGCCTGAGGCGCGGCAGTCTCCCTTTTACAGCCCATACTGGTCAGCATGCCAACAAGCATGTAGCACAGGATTAATTTTGGAATTGAAATGATTGCTGAAAATGACATAAAAAAGAATTAGCAAAGAAAGTTCGGGGCACTACTGTCTGAAAAACCGAGATCTTGTCACTTTTCAGACAGTTCAAGTATTCTCAAAAGAATCAATCCGTGAAGTGTTATTTTATATTGTTGGTTACGTGATGTTAGGCTGCCGGGAGATGTGAAAAGTAATAATCCTTTTTCAATAAGGGGAAAAAGCAATTTCGTATAGTTTTTATAGTGGTTTGAAAGTCCTAATCGAGTTAAAACAGCTTCTCTGCTCAATGGGAGAAACTCAACACTCTTTAGTACTTGTCTGGTTTTTTCGACATTGATTCCATCATCATATAAAACACTAATTACTTGTGCACTTACTTGTGCACTGGTTCGTGAAATCGATGGATTCATTGATATCCTTGTCAAAGGTCTGGAAATTTTGAAACCTACCACAGTTCCCTTTTGCCCTGGTCATTCTGATCTCAATGAATCCAATCAATGCCGGGAATGAGCCATTTGCTTAGATTGCTGCTGCTTGCCAAGTTCTAGCAAATATTCCGGTGCAAAATCAGCTTCATTTTCCCAGGTTATCGTATTCAGTCTGATTTTGAAGTTTTTAAAATATTCTTTGTCTCTTAGGGGAATGAATATTTTCCGAGTATCATTGAGCACGGTGCTTTCTAAGTCAGCCAATACCGACTCTCCGTTATTAAAAGTCAGGAATACCTGGTATCCTTCTTTATATTCTGCGTATGTAACATTTAGTATCATGGCTATTATTCTAAAGGTGGGATTTTATTAAATTCTCCGGTTGTCTTGATCAATTCCCAATCAAGCATAAGATCATCCTGGTGCATCTCGTACCACTCCATGACCATACTCAATGCCCTTTTGGGGAATTTGCCTTCCACAATCCCTGAACCGATCTCGACAATTATTTCAAAATCACCATAGTTCGCATGAAAATGCGGTGGGTTATGATCGTTAAAGTTCATGAAAATCACAATTCCTAAAAACCTGCATAATTCTGGCATAGTCTTTCTCCTTAAAGTTAAGTCATATCAAATGGTTTACAAACCACGCCCTATGTAATCTTGTTAAAAATTGCGACCGTCCGCTGGCAGCAACCAGGGGCTTTAGGAAACCTTGTATTTTCTGAATCCTGTTCATGATTACAAAGGTAAGTGTTTTAAACATTACAAATTA
>CAIXKO010000685.1 GCA_903919925.1 uncultured Bacteroidota bacterium
GTTTTTGCTGACGGAACCTATAAAGTGACACCGAAATTCAAAATCACTGCCGGCGGCCGCTTGGTTTTTGAGGACCTAACCACCTTTTTCCGTGTAGATCCCGCTGCACAGCCCGGAACTCTTGGATTTCTGCTTGGGAAAGGCACCAACAATATTTTCAAACCCACTGCCGGGCATCTGGAAGGGAGTAAAAAATACATTGACTGGGTAGGAAGGTTCATCCTTCAATATGATTTTTCGAAACAGGTGGAGGCTTATGCTTCCTGGTCAAAGGGACGCCGGCCCAATGTTATACAGGTGGATGTTGATACCACTGAATTCCTGAAAGCGGAGGTTATTTACAATTACGAGATCGGTGTGAAGAGCTTGTTTATGAATAACCGGCTGCAATTGAATGTCAGCAGTTACCTTTACAAATACAAGGATTTTCAAACCACAACCACCAATTTGCAAAGCGGAGGTCTTATACACATCTCCGATTCAGGGAATGCAACCGGCAAAGGCGTGGAAACCGAATTTAAGTTTGCCCTTACCAAAAACCTATTCTTGTTTGGCAACTATGCCTGGCTGGATGCGCGGTTTGACAAGTTTGACACCAACGGAAAAAAGCAGGACTTTGCCGGTAACACTTTTCGTTTGACTCCCAAAAACACAGCAGCAGCCGGTTTTACCTACCAGGTTGGGTTAGGCAAAGCTGGATATCTGGCGGTCAATTTTTCGGTGACCTACAAATCGGGCCATTTCTTTGAGGATAACAATGCCGCAAACCTATATGAAAACGGGTACACGCTGCTCAATGCATCGGTTCAGTACACCAGCAAAAATGGAAAATATGGTATGCGTATCAACATGAACAATATAACCAACGAACACTACCTGCTCGACGCCGGAAATACGGCTCTGGCTTTTGGCATTCCTACTTACATACCCGGCATACCTCGATTTTACGGAGCACAGCTGTTTGTCAACTTTTAAAAAGACCTAATTTGCTTTGGGAACATAAGTTAGCTGAAAAACATGTGTCGGAAAGCGGGCATAATCCAGTCCACCGGGATTCCGTACACCCTGATAGATGCAAACCATCATGGCAACATGCATTTCTGTTGCAGTCATCGATTTGATAATCAACTGATTTGTAGCTGGAAAATCGAGAATACCAAAATAGGCTCCGGGAGAAAAAGAAAGCCAGTTTTTGCCCGTGAAGGTTACATTGGCATGTACCGGAGGTGTAAACGCATCTAATGGATTGGTGATGGCATCCACGGTAAAATCGCTGGTATTCAGTGCCCATGTGGCACTTGCTGGCGGAGTGAAATTCGCGGAGCACAAACCAAGTGACGAAATTTGTGTTCCATCAACCACGGTACTGTCCAGGGTACTGGATAAAGTAGCCGCTAAAACCCTTCCATTTTTCGGGTTTATGGAATACCTCCCATCGTAATAAAAGGTAAACTCGTTGTCGTATTCCGCTCCGATAAGCGTTTGGATATCAGCCGGAATGGGCAATAAAATCGATAGATTATTGGTCACCGAGCAGGCACCATCATCCGCCGGATAAGAACCGGTGCTTAGTACCCAGGTTTTGCCGTTTGTGGCAGTGGGACCACCGGAAAGCAATTCCTGAATAGTTGGCAAAATGGTTAAACTTTTTGCAGCACGCTCATTACCTCCCGGTCCCGTAGCCGTAAGGGTTGCCGTGAATACACCGGACATGGTATACACGTGCACCGGGTTTGCCTCGGTGCTCGTACTATTGTCACCAAAATTCCAAAGGTAACTGTCAGTAAAAGTTACTTCCGGGGTAAATGTTGCCGTTTTCCCGTTTACCACAAAGGTAAAGTCCGCCGTTGGTGGATCCTTTTTGCAGGAAGTCAATCCAATCAGTGCAAAAACTATCGTTATGCAACTGTACAATAAGTTTCTTTTCATGACAAAAAAAATATAAAATTATTCTTCAGGAGGGTGTGACAAAGCATTTTCCAGTTCCTCGGACAGCTGATCAACCAATGTTTTTACCGATACGATTTCCGTGCATCGGTATGCATTGGATCCGGCAAAAGCAAATGAGCGGAACAAATTGCCTTTAGATGCATCGGCCAATACTCTGGCGATACAATACGGGGCTGTACGCGGATTACATGATCTCAAACAATGATGGGGGCACTTAAACGGTATGGTTTCGCCGTTCATCGCCCTTTCCGTAAAAGCATTCCGGATAACCCGGCCCGGCAATCCAACCGGACTGTTGATAATCGCGATATCGTTTTCGGTTGCATGGATATATGCCTGCTTAAAGTCCTCGCTCACATCGCATTCTGTAGTGCACACAAACCGGGTAGCCATTTGAACTCCCGATGCACCGATTTTCAGAAATCTGGCGATATCGTTTCCGTCAAAAATCCCTCCAGCGGCAATCACTGGAATTGTTTCCTCCACGGTGGCCACATAATCAACCAGTTCCTTAACTAAATCTTCCAATTTGCGTGCGGTTCCATTGATCAGCTCATCATAGGAAAATCCCAGGTGCCCGCCAGCCATCGGACCTTCCAGAATTACGGCATCGGGTACGCGGTTATAATTCTGCTTCCATTTCCGGTAAATAATATTGAACGCGCGAGCCGATGAAACAATAGGGACCAGCTTAATGTTGGAACCTGCAGTTTGCTTTGGAAGATCCATTGGCAAACCCGATCCGCAAATGATCATATCTACTTTTTCCTCAACGCAAATCCGGACAAGCTCTTCATAATTAGACAAAACCACCATCACATTCACCCCGATAATACCCTTGGAAAGCGACCGTGCTTTCCTGATTTCCGAGCGCAATGCGCTGTTGTTCACTTCAACGAATTCTGATGCTTTTGAATCCTCAAAAGCGCCCAATCCAACACTGGCAATAACTCCTGCGCAACCCTCATTTGCCACCGCCGATGCCAGGCGTGAGCCCGATACTCTTACTCCCATTCCTCCCTGTATGATTGGCGGACATATTTCAAGGTCACCTATTTTTAGTGTTGGAATTGATTTTTCTGCCATACTTAATTTATATTATTATTGAATATTCTGCCGGAAAGATATCATATTAATCCGGCTTAGTAATAAAACCGATATTTCAGCCTTTTGTTTCGGCTATTTTGCAGGTCCTGCACTTTCCCTGATCAGTTTTAATGCCTCTTCCTCGTAAATCGTACCGGTCATTTCCCCCAACGAGGTGCGGCTGATGTATTTATAACGATCAA
>CAIXKO010000686.1 GCA_903919925.1 uncultured Bacteroidota bacterium
GCAGGCATACCTCGTCCCGGTAAATGTGTTGAGGTTCGATTGTCCACTGGTTGACCAGCAAAACCTGAACCTCGATTTTCAGCTGCTATTTACGAACCCGCATACTTCAGGATTTGTTCCAATCCTTTACAAAATTCCCTTACCTCCGTTTATAAGCTCCGGAAAGGTTCCTTTTGCGGCAACCAACTGTTCCGGTTTACGCGCCCCGCCTGCCCTTTAGATTCCCATACCGATTGTAGGTCAGTAGCCTGATGGCTATTGCTCAGCGCTCAGCGTGTTATTAATTGTTATTCCTCATTTTAAATATTTTCCGATGAAAAAGAACCTGTTTCTTTTTGCATTGCTTGTCATGATGGTGGCAGGATGCAAAAATAGAAAAGAAGAAATTCCTGTTGTCCCAGAACAAGTCAACCTTCAGCTTACCGCCTATTCAAATGACTACGAAGTGTATGCTGAGGCTAAACCGTTGCAAATGCCATAACCGTTCCCAACAATGCTATCATGGAAGATCAGGGTAACTATTTCGTCTATATTCAGATTCACCCGGAACTATTTGAAAAGCGATCGGTAAGAATTGGCGCTACCGATGGGATCCGCACGGAAATTGTATCAGGTGCGGCAATTACCGACCGCATTATCACCCAGGGTGCTATACTCGTGAAACTGGCCCAGGCAACCGGAACCCTGGATGCACATTCCGGTCACAATCACTAATCATTAGAGTATCTGTTAAGTTCAATATTAAAATTCTCGCTGAACAACAGGTTCTTCATCCTGTTGTGCGCGGTAGTATTGGTGATTGTGGGTTTACGAACCGCTTCCAACATGGATGTGGATGTATTCCCCGATCTGACCGCCCCAACCGTGGTGGTTATGACCGATGCCCATGGAATGGCTCCTGAGGAAGTGGAGCGAATGGTTACTTTCCCCACCCTGGCCCCGCAATCCAGTGTGATGGGAGAAATGTTCTTTATCGGTATTCAAGCCGATAGCTCCAGTATGATGGATCTGCGCACCATTGCCGATTGGAGCGTTAAACCGATGCTCCTGGCAACCGGCGGTGTATCACAGGTTACCATCATCGGTGGCGACTACAAGCAATATCAGGTTTTGGCCGATCCCCAAAAGATGAAGTTTTACGATGTTACCATCAGCGACCTGACCGCTATTTGTCAAACTATAAGCCGGAATTCCACCGGTGGAGCCGTGCGCCAGTTTGGAAATGAATACCTGGTAAGAGGCATGGCAAGAAGTTCCGATCCGGATGAATTGGGCAATTCATTTGTAAAGGAACATAACGGCAAACCGGTAAGGCTAAATGATGTTTGCGAGGTTCAGATCGGCGGTGCCATTAAGATGGGTTATGCATCTGAAAATGCCACGCCATCAGTGATCCTCGCCATTTCAAAGCAGCCAAAAACCAATACGGTTGATTTAACCAGGCGGATTGAAGCCAACCTGGCAAACCTGAAAAAAACTTTGCCTGCAGACGTCAGGCTGGATACCCATATTTTCAGACAGGCAGATTTTATCGAAACATCGGTGAATAACGTTAAAGACGCGCTTTTGGAAGGATCACTCACCCTTTCCGTTGTTTGCAAACCGGGGGCATCGTTGGAAGAGAGCAACCGCCTGGGAAACCTCGTGGAAACAGAACTGTTATCCATTCCCGAAGTTAGCAGTACAGCGCGGCGAACCGGACGTGGAGAACTCGATGAGCATTCCCAAACGGTTAACAGTGCCGAGGTGGATGTTAATTTTACTATCAAGGACCGGCCCCGCGAGGAGTTTATGGCCGATGTGAGGAAGAAGATTGCCGGAATACCCGGTATCGCAGCAACGGTGGGACAACCGCTTGGTCACCGTATTGACCACTGGCCCTCTTTGTTATTTTTCTCCTCCTGTTCCAGGAATTTAAAAATTTCAGACTGGCCGGAATCATCATGCTGAACCTGCCGCTTGCACTCATCGGAGGGGTCTTTTCTATTTACTTTACCTCCGGAGTACTCAGCATTCCCGCTATTATCGGTTTCATTACCCTGTTTGGCATCGCCACACGAAACGGAATCCTGCTGGTTGCCAATTATCAGCATCTGGAAAAGGAGGGCACCCCTCTCTATACCACAGTTACCACAGGCTCAACCGATCGGTTGAACCCAATCCTGATGACTGCCCTTACCGCTGCCCTTGCCCTTATACCACTTGCAATGAAAGGAGATCTGTCGGGTAATGAAATTCAGAGCCCGATGGCGAAAGTGATCCTGGGTGGACTCCTCACCTCTACCCTGCTCAATATTTACGTGGTGCCTATTATGTACAGCATCTTTAAAAAGTCAGGAACCCCTAAAACTGAAAAACTATGAGAGCACTTATTGTTATAATAGCCCTTCTGATTGTGGGTTTCAACTCTGTTTCGGCCCAGGGAAGCGTAGATCGGATAGTATCCGAAGTTGAAAAGAACAATACGGGTTTGGCCGCATTGCGGAGTAAAGCCGAAGCTGAAAAACTCGGAAACAAAACGGGTATTTACCTGAAAAATCCGGAGATCGGATTCAATTATATGTGGGGCAGCCCCACCCTGATCGGTAACCGTATCGATATGAGTTTTGACCAGACATTCGATTTTCCCACCGCTTACCGCTATAAAAGCCAGATTGCTGTTGGCCGCAATGAGCAGGTTGATATGGATTATCAGCAAGCCAGGTTTTCCCTGATCCGGGAGGTTCGTCAGCTCTGCATTGATCTCGCCTACGCATATTCCCTGCAGATGGAACTAGGCAAACGGCTGGAAAATGCACAAAGCATTGTCAAATCATACCAGGCGAAATTCGATCAGGGGGATGCCGGAATAATCGATTTGAATAAGGCTCGGTTAAACCTATTGTCAATCCAAAAAGAGGCGGAATCCAACAGCATCGGGCAACAGGCTCTTCTCGCAGATCTGGCCTCACTCAATGGCGGCATTCCCGTGCCATGGAGCGAAAGCACTTATCCGGCAAGGGAGATTCCGGCTGATTTTGAACAATGGTATCAAAAGGCGGAGTCTGCAAATCCTATGCTTACCTGGTTGAAAAAGGAAATCGAAATCAGCGGACAGCACGAAAAACTGCAGCTGGCGATGGGGCTTCCCAAATTCTCAACCGGTTATCTGAGCGAGAAGATTGTGGGCGAACATTTTCAGGGAATAACCCTCGGAATGTCCTTACCACTTTGGGAGAACAAGAATGCAGTAAAGCAAGCCAAAGCTCAATCCTTGGCGGTACGGGATATAGAAAGCAACCGTAAGCTAATGTTCTACAATCAGCTGAAAATGGTTCACGCCAAAGCGTTCAGTATGCAGAAATCAGTTGTTGATTATCGATTAGCCATGCAAAACATCGACAATGGAACTTATCTGAAAAAGGCGCTGGAAGCCGGTGAAATTTCCCTGATCGACTACATTCTGGAACTTTCCCTTTATTACGAGGGACAAGCAAGGCTTTTAACCGCTGAACGCGATCTGAACCGGGTGATTGAAGAATTATACCAATTTCTCGAATAACCCTGAATAGGCTGTTCCACTAAGATACCTCTTGACTTTCCATATTTTCTTCCTCCGTACCAAAGCCCCGGGTTCATTTTCCCGGGGCTTTTTTTAGGTTTGGAAAAATAAAAGATACAGGTGCCAAAAATAGATGCCATTTGGGAAAAAATTCCCTGCCAGATCTTGCAAATGAATGTGGAAAGCATGACGGCTGGTTTGTCCGGAATCTTCGATCTACACCTTGACAAAATCTGATTGAATGCTTTCAATTAACTGCTGGCCGATATTCAATTCCACAGCATAGTCCCTGAATTTTTCTATGGCATTGCTTACCTTGTCAATCAGGGACTTATAATCATGAATATCATTCCGCTGAGCTACTGCTTCCAGATCCTGGCGCATAATATTTTCATATTTACCGTTAATAGTAATTGAATGCCTGTTTAAATATCCAGGTGCCAAAAGATCAACGCCATAAGTCAAGTCATAAGCCGGAGATAACTGCCATTTGCCGTCGGTGGTCATGCAGAAACTGAAATTTTTTGAATGGTCATCCACATTACGGGCAAGTACATTAAATACCATCCGCAGGTAATGTTGGCGGCTGTCCGTGTAAGGCATTTTAAGTCTGCGTATTACCGCAAATAAATCCTCATAACTGTCACCTCCCGGGGACATGGCAGCAAATGTTTGTGTATGTATCCGGTTATTGACAGCACGGTCAAACCGACGGCTAAGAAAATGGGAAACCCGTCCATAAGAGCGTAATTCTGACGGCATCATGTTGATTCCGGCATCCAAAGCCATCTGATAATAAACATATTCCAGCCTTGCATAAGGATAGGCGGAATGATCATCATATTTAAGAATGAAATGCTCAAATCCTTCAGGAATATTTCCCTGCCCTGACAGGACTTCGCCGGTAGCCTTGTTAACCGCGACAATTGCCTTCGGTCGCTTACCTCCAGGAGATGAACTGATTTTGATCAAATCCTGCCATAAAATAGAATTCTCGGCATTTAAAACTGTCGTTTCCCGTTCATTCAACACTTGTTTGGCAAATTTATAGAGATGCTCAACGTCGACCGAAAAAACGGAGTCGTCACCCAATTTCTGAGCCGGTTCATATTCCAGTGCGCCCATAGCACGACTGCCTATAAACGAAAGATGATCCACGGGACTTGCATTCTTTGCAGGAATGTGATTATCCCGTAACCATGCCCGGTAAAGTGAATGCCCCCATTTGTCTGGTAATGAATCCGCAATCATCGGCGGAAGCCCCAGATATAGTTTATCCTTATTACCGGTCCAGGGTATTTGTTTGACACTGCGGGGGGAATGGATGGACATCGTCAGAGGAGCTATATCCAAACCTCTGTCCAGAAATTCCGGTTCATATTCAAATAAAGCCATCTCCGACTTTTTATCCCATGAAAGATACCCGACTGGCATTTCCCATAGCTTTACCATGACTACATTCGTTTCCATAATCACTTTCTCATTTTCTTAAATAATGCAAGGGGACTTTCAGGCAGTTCAGGCAACAGTTTCTCAATTTCATCAAGACTATCAATGGCTCTTAGTAATTTAATAAACGA
>CAIXKO010000687.1 GCA_903919925.1 uncultured Bacteroidota bacterium
CTACCCCCCTCTTCCTACTTCAGATAAACCCCAGCCAAACAAGTCCTGCAAACCACCACCGTTGAATTCTTTTTGACACAATATTCACTCACCCCGACTTCCGATGCGTTGGGGGCCCAATCGTAGGTGTAGCCGAGCCTGGTCCAGGGATAGTGAAGCCCGGCACCGAAATAGGAATCATAAATATTCTGGTTAAACCATACCGTATAGCTGGCATCGGGTTTTGCCGGATAGTATGGCCCCGCTGTTTGATCATCTATTTCATTGTCGGCTGCCGGACGATAAAGATCCCCTGGCTTTATCCATAATTCAGCTATGTAATTGGAAGAATTGGTGGGTGGTAAGCCAAGCAGCTGTCTCATCCTTAGTAAAGTATCACTTTCCTGATTCAACAATGACTTCATCCTGTATTTCATTTGACGGGGAATAAATACCCACATCACCCCCCAGGAAGTGGTTACCGATGGGCTCGAATAACTATCCGGATATTTAGTGAAACATCCTGCTAAAACATATTTTTCATTATTTATGGTTTTCCATTCCAGTTTTGCATTGGTTGAACTGATTGGCCATAGGGTATCGCAAATCTCAGCGGAATCGGCGGTAAATGCATCAATAACAGCCTTTTGATAGAGTTCGTCTAAAGATGCGATACCTGGTTGTTCATTTGACGTACCTGAATAAAACAGGATCGTAAAAAAGGTCAGACAAATTATTGTGATGATTTTCTTGCCGGAACCTGCTTGGTGGATTATTGGACCTTTTTTCATATTTGTAATCTTTTACGTGCCATTTTTGCTTATCAAAAATAGTTTACTTTTTTATCAGGATTCCATATTTCTGAATCTTTATCTGCATTTCCTGAGTTAAATATTGGCAGGTAAGGTGGGTAATGGAACCGGCAAAACTGGTCTGTCTACCATGGTAAAAACTTTGCAACCCATATGGTCACGATTGCAATCATCTTTACGGCAACCATTGTTTGAGACCGCACCAATTCCAAACTCCGCGAGCGTCAGCGAGCCTCTTAACGAGCGTCAGCGAGCACAAACTCCTCCAAAGTCATCGGTGTTCCCATCCTAAACCCTTTTTCGGTTTTGATAATGGTAGCACATTCATAAACCATATCATGCTGAAAAAACAAAACGTAATTGTTCTCCACCATCCGCTCCAAAAAATCCTGCTTTTCCTTCATCGTGCGCACCACTTCCAGATCATAAGCCATATTGTACTTTACCGGGATATGGCCATGTGTTGGGATCAGATCGGCACCAAAAACCAGCGTCTTTGCGCCAAACCGGATAATAGGAATAATCTGGCCCGGAGTATGACCATTCACAAATCGTATGTCAACCCCTTCACAGAATGGCCCCGCATGTTCAATGAAATCAAGCAGGCCTAAATCCTGCATGGGTAGCAAATTCTCAGGAAGATAGGAGTCAGCCTCGCGAGGGTTGGGATTAACAGCATTATCCCACTGGCGCTCACTGGTCCAGTAAGTAGCCTCAGGGAAAACTGCCACCGGCTCATGCTTCCAATTATAGGTGATCCCTCCGCCGCAATGATCAAAATGCAGGTGCGTTAATATCACATCGGTTACATCTTCAGGCTTGATTCCATGTTTGGCCAGCCCTGGAAGCAAACCATCATGCTCCTCAATATATAAAAACTGGAGGTAATCTTCTTGTTGCTTGTCTCCTATCCCAACATCAATCAAAATGACACGATCTTCAGTTTTGATAACTAATGATCTTAACATCAAGTGGATGAGGTTTTTTTCATCAGCCTTGCAAAATTTCGTCCAGATACTTTTGGGTACCACACCAAACATCGCACCACCGTCAGCTTTAAAAGAGGAGATATTTATTGAAAAAAGTTCCATCAGTAAAATAGTTTATGCCAAAAGTAGAAATCTTCGGATTAAATGAAAATGTGACACGGAAATTAGTCGGTAAATACTCAATTATTTTTAAAATCACCTTTGAGGGCTTTTTCATAATCCGGATTTTTAAGCAACGATTCATATCCGGTTGGTGCGCTGCTCCTGAAAAAAATCGCTTTATAGGCCTCTTTTGTCATACTGTCCCAATGAAGCAGCGATGTCCGGTATTGCCCCATCTGAAATTGGTTCAGATACAAAAAAGCCACCAGAACGATACTCAAAAGAACCTTGATCAAAACGTTCTTTTTAAACAGGTAAGCAAAAGATGCAGCTAATGGTATAGCCAGAATTCCATAGGTTTCAATCATCGGCCTCGATCCAAAACTTCCTCCATACCACCAGCACCACCAACTGAAAACAACATAGATAAACAATACCATAAACGCGATTAAGGCAGTTCTTAGCCCCGCCACATATTTTTTCATCACAAAAAAACCGTAAATGGAAAACAACATAACCGGTGTGTAGATTAACCATCCCTTTCTGAACCCGAGTAATCCCTGAAAAATATTCGGATGTAAGAAATAAAATTTGCCCGATTCCATATAAGAATTAAACAGAAAATGACCCGTTTGAATTTTCCAATAGACGATTTGGGGCAAAACCATAATAATTGCTGAGAAAGCCGCTACTGCAAGATACTGCCAATTTCTAAAAATCCTGTTTTTAAAGCCAATAAGTGAATCGAGCCCGAGAATAAGCGGAAAAATAAGGACCAATCCGTTTACCGGGCGAATCAGTACGATAAGCCCTCCCAGAACCCCAGCAAGAATGCTTAACCCCCAGGTTGGCTTGCTGATCCATATTAGAGTGACCCAGAGAAATATCGATATCAGCGCAAAACTATATACATGCGACAACCCGGGCTCCGAAATTACATAATACATCAGGTTGGTAGCCGCCACAATTACAATCAGGGTTATTGCGGTAATCCAATCGGTAAAATACTTCAGTAGAATCTTTCTGAGAAATACTAAGCCCATTAACAGATAAAAAACCGCGGCAATAAAGATAAAAAAACTGTAAGGCCATGAATATCCCATAGTTGATACTCCAAGAACTGTTGCCATTAAGTGTGCCGATAAGAAGAATGGCAGCCATAAAATGGCAAGACCCATGGTCATTCTGAGAACCGGCTTTCCGTTTTGAGCGACACTGTACCAAATTTTCACTTCAGCAGCCGATGCGGTGTCGTTTGCAAATTTAAAACTGAAATCGCGAAAGATAATCGCAGCCGGCAAATAGGCGTAATAGGAGATCACATCATGAGTTATGATTTTATCCCGACCCCAGGAATTCAGGTTTTTCCCGTACCACACGCAGATAATCAGCAATAATCCCAATGCAATTTTTGAGAAGTATTTCTTCTTTAACAGTGTGTCGTCTGTATTTTGATCCTCAGCCATCTTCAGTTTTTGCTTTTTAATAATTGATAGGTGCTTTCAATAAAACCCCACCCAAACTCCGGTAGATTCGATTCCGTTGCCATGAGGATGATCACATCATGCTTTTGAATCTGCTCCCAGAGGTCAACCTGTTTAGTGGAGCCCGGAGGTTCTCCCAGTCCATGGAATATCTCCTGGTTATAGTACCAAAAATCGCTGTTCGAAAAAGCTTTGGTAATCCCCAGTTTAAACAGATTCCAGTAAAAACTATCCGCAATCACCAAAACCGATGGTTTGATTTTACCCTCCTCCGGCTCAAACTTTATCACCGGATAGGCCATCTTTTCACGAGGTAATTTGAACAAAAGGTTAAGTCCATCGCCCAGATCATAATCATCCTGAAAGGCTTTTTTTATTTTCACCCGGTCATAGCTTATCGAGGGCATATCAATGCTCCGGAGGCTTTCCATGCAGGAAATCAGGGAGTCTGCCACCAGGGTTGCCCCGTAAACACTCCAGTGCATCCCGTACTTTGGATAGAGCGGGTAGGGTGATTTGTTCTTGTTTTCTACGAACCAACTGTTGAAATCGATGATCTGCAAAGCTGAATCTTTCGCAAGCCTGACATAGGTTTCGTAATTGGTGGGCCCTTTTGGATAAGTGGGCGATGCGGGGAAAAACTCCGGATAATAGGACCCTTTTCCTGCTGTAATTGCAATAATCAGGTTTTTATGATATCGGGCCGATAACTCATCCTGAATGTATTTCAACCTCGCAACCCGGTGAGCAATGCTATCGATACCGATATAATCCACTCCATACCAGGCTTTGATATATTTTTCAGCAAACAGGTAATTCTTCTTGCCAAAAACTACACCAAATGCATGCACCTCCCGAAAGAGGCTCAGTTTGATTTGGTTATTGATCCGTACAAACAGGCTGCGGAATCCAAATGAATCATGGTAATATTTCTCTTTTTTTGTTTGATAAGAAGCAGATAGCCAGTTATTAATAGAAAAATTAGTGTTTTCGGGAACCGTGATGACCCCTCGTAACGATTTTTCTTTGAACAGATGGGTAACCGTTTGTAGCAGGGGCAGGCTTAGCATGATCATCATAGCGATGAAAAGCTTCTTTCTGTAATCCGTTTTTGGTTTTTGCTCCATCAGAACCTGAAGTAAATGAATGGGTTAAACCCGAATGCAGTAATCGAGCTGATCGAAAGGAGCAACAATACAACCGTAACAGAGACTGCCAGGTAATGCATTTTGGGAGAGTACGATCCGACGTAAACCGAATCCTGAATTTTTTGACCCTTTGCGGTATACACAAAAAACGCAAATATCACGGCAATAGTGAAGTATACCCAAAATCCAGGGGCGGTTGAAAAGCTTGTACCGGGATCAAATGAAAATAACTTTCTGGTGAATGCGAATGCTTTGGAGAAATCATCGATTCTGAAAAACACCCATCCAATAACTACGAGTAGAAAAGTGATCAGGGTAGATGGCAGTTTTCCGATTTTCTGGTAAAACTTCAGCAAAAACCCTCGTTCAAAAACCAGCAGGATACCATGCCAGGCTCCCCAGAAAATAAAGGTCCACGATGCCCCATGCCAAAGTCCCGAGGCAAGGAAAACCAGCCATAGATTTACGTATAGCCTCCATTTCGATTTTACCCGGTTGCCGCCTAGCGGAATGTACAGGTAATTTCGCATCCACGCACCCAGTGTGATATGCCAGCGCCGCCAAAACTCAGTAATGCTTTGAGAGATATATGGATTACTGAAGTTTTCAGGGAATTTGAAACCAATCATTTTCCCTAACCCGATTGCCATATCTGAATAACCGGAGAAATCGAAATAGATTTGGAAAGTGTAGGCCAGAATTCCAACCCAGGCAGTACCGGTGCTCATGGTTGAAAAATCCATGCCCAAAATTAAATCTGCCTGCTGTCCCATCTGATTGGCAATCAATACTTTTTTTGCCAAACCCAGAACAAAGCGGTAAAACCCGGTTAGTCGGTTCTCATAAGTCTCATTGGCCGAACGATCGGTTATCTGATCGGCAAGCTGATGATACCGGATTATAGGTCCGGCTATTAGTTTGGGATATAGAATGATATAAAGCTGATAATCCCAAAAGTTGTGCAACGGTGCATGAACCCTGCGATATACATCAACCACGTAAGTGATGGTTTCAAAAGTATAAAACGATATTCCGATGGGCAAAATCAGTTTGGTCCATTGCACCCCATCGATTCCAAAAACCGACAACAGCTGGTTGACATTGTCAATAAAGAAATTGGAATATTTGAAATAGAACAGCAGTCCCAAATTGATGGAAACAGACAGTGCCAGCATCAACCGTCGGTGAATAGTCCGATTCATTGAAGCCATCCACTTCACCAGGTAGAAATCGATGAACGTGGTGCACAATATCACAAAAATGAATTTTGGAGCTCCCCAGCTGTAAAAAAACACGCTGAAAAGCAGAATCGTGATGTTTTTGAACTTCTGAGGCACCAGGTAGTAGGTGATCAGAAACACAGGCAG
>CAIXKO010000688.1 GCA_903919925.1 uncultured Bacteroidota bacterium
ATCCCGGAGGGACATGTTCCGATTGGCTTTTATTTAGATGAATCTACCGGAAAACTGGAAGGGATACCTGTACTAAGTGTCACAGCAAATTCAATCACCCTGATCACCCGGCATTTTTTATCGGGAAATAAATTGCGGAGTACAGAAACTTCTTTGAAGAGTTCAAAGGTTGAGACAAATACGGGAGCCAAAATTATTGTAAGTTCCATTTCCGAGAGCATACTGAATTCGATGCCCCTGATTTCGTCGGGTTTTAAGCCGGGTATTGATGATTGGGAATTTGTGAACAATGGTTCCTACATAGCTCCCCGAGGGCATTGTGCCGGCCAGGACATGGCTGCCATGTGGTACTATTTTGAAAAGAAGGAAACCGAAGGAGGCCTGTATAATAAATATAGTGCTGTTCCCGCTATTCAAGCTGACAATGCTATCGGATACCGGTTTTGCTCGGTATTGCAAAAAGATATTGATCCTAACAACACCGGTGCGGTTAATAGCCTGTTTTGGGGAAATATTGACCGGAACCAGGATCTTGATCAGCTGAAAATTTTTTCCATCGCTGGCGCAATGCTGGTTACCGGTGAACCTCAGGGTATTTCCATTTATCGTCAATCCGGAACCGACGCTGACGGATATCCAACGTATAATGGACACGATCTGATTTGCTATCAGATGGGTATGGTCGATGGAGTCATGTATATCTCCGATCCGAATACACCTGGAAACGGGCAAAAAATTGAATTCAAAGGTGGACGGTTCGAGCCTTATAGTGCCAAACTTAATGGCAATGCAACCTCAGAGGAGTACAAATACATAACCTGGTACGCAAAAACGGCATGGATTGATTGGGGTCAACTGGGAAATCGATTTAAAGAGTTAACAGATAGCACAATAGGTAATCAGGCCCCTGACAACTTCCCGGCCTATACCATCTGGGTAAAGGGCAAAACTGATACAAAACTGACAAATGGATTTACCATTAGCAGCGATACCCTGAGATGTTATGTCGAATGTCCGAAAGCCGAATTGGCTTATCCGGAAAATGGTAAACGACTAACGCGATTTAGTATGCATGATGAAAACGGCTATAAAATTGATGTAGGCGAAATAAACCGTAAATACTATGTTTTATTAAAACCGGGGCTCAATAAAATAGGGTTTTTTATTACTGCACGTAAGGAAGGGGTGCTGGATCTGGCAGGAAATATTTGTGATTTGTATGTTGATTATAAATGGTTTAATGTTTATTTCTCCAAGCTGAAAATCAGCCCAAATCCGATTACCGGAGATCCGGATAAGGATATAAAAATCACGGCAATGTCGGACGGAACAGCGCCTAAAAGCGCTAAATACGTTTGGTCATTTGGTGATGGAACCAAGGAGGTAACGGTTAAGAATGACAGTATTGTCAAACATAAATTTCCTAAGGATGGCACCTATACGGTGCTGGTAAAACTTTACGACAACTCAACCGATAAAATAGTAGGCACAGCAGCGGCGAGGGCCACAATAGGCGCTACCTGCAGCGATGGAAGTTTTGAATACGAGGGGAGGTCTTACGGTTATAAACTGATCGGTACGCAAACCTGGATGACTGAAAACCTGGCTTACCTGCCTTCAGCTAGTCCGGCAAGTGCAACTTCAAATGTAATCCCTAATTATCATGTTTATGATTATGCGGGAACCAGTGTCAGCGATGCAATGGCTAACAAAAATTACGACACATACGGTGTTTTATACAATTGGACTGCTGCTCAAACCGCGTGCCCTCCGGGCTGGCACCTGCCCTCAAACGGCGAGTGGAGCGAGCTTGCCAATTATTTGGGTGGCAAAGCAGTAGCAGGTGGTAAAATAAAAGAAGCGGGTACTGCCCACTGGGGTGGCGAAAATACCGGGACTAATGAAAGCTGCTTTACGGCCCTTCCAGGTGGTTTCCATAGCTATGACGGGAAATTTTATAGTCTCACCGGGATGGCCTATTTCTGGTCATCAACCGCAGTGGATAAATTTAGCGCCTGGTCAAGGGTGCTATTTGAAAACAAAGTGGATATTACCGACTGGCCTTATGTTAAGGACTATGCATTATCAGTACGGTGCGTCAAGGATAATTGAAATAGTTGAATGATTTGTATATTTGCCTTAAGAGCATTCCGAACTCCTTAATAACCTAATATCGTTAAGTATGAGAAAAAGATTTCCCAATAGTCTTATCCTGCTGTCCGGCCTGACGGTGTTGTGCGTTTTGCTTATCAGTTCATGCGACCTGCTGAATCTGGGTAAGGATAGGCCCAGCAAAAACATGATGATCGAAGAAGAGATTGTTGTGGCAACCGAAAGCGTGCCGGAATCAGGAGGAACGTTAACTGTTGCTTCCCCCGGGAGTGAAATTGACGGACTTAAAATTGTGGTGCCGCCGCAAGCTTATCCTACTGATAAAACCTTCACCATCTCAACGGCAAAACTATCGAAACACAATCTGGGTGCTAATTTTAATCCCATTACCCCTCTTATTATTATCGATAACGGAGGAGACTATTCTAATAATCCGATGGAAGTAACGATTCCGATTGTTCTGCCCGACGGGTATTTTGCCATGGCATGGTTTTATGATGAAATGACCGGCAGATTGGAAGGCTTGCCGCTGATCAGTCTCTCTCCGGGTTCAATAACCGTGAGTACGCGTCATTTTATGTCTGGTTCAGAGTTACGGGTGAGCGATGCCGGATTAAAGGCTGGGAGGGTTCCTCAAAGTGCGGCAGCCAAAATGGTTATCAGCTCTATTTCGGAAAGCGTTTTGCAAGGGCAAACCATTATCAATTCGGGTTTTACTTTAGGTACCGACGATTGGGAGTTTATCAATTTCGGATCGTACCTTAAACCTAACGGTCATTGTGCCGGCCAAAGCATGTCGGCCTTGTGGTATTATTATGAGAAGAAATTGAATGGGGAGCCCGGTCTTTTTCATCTTTTCGATCAGTTGAACGATAAAACAAAGCCGTCCTTTATGTGGCAGGATAATGGGATCGGATACCGTTTTGCATCAACTATCCAGAAGGATTTCAATTTCGAAGGCTGGATAAACAGCCTCTACATGCAATCTTTTATCCCTTCTTTGGTGTTCAACGCCTTTGCAGCCGCGATTTTGGTTACCGGAGAGCCTCAGTTTGTGCTGATCAGAAACAGCGCCGGGCAAGGTGGGCATGCGATGATCGTTTATAAAGTGAACTTTAATGAAAAGAAGCTTTATATCGCCGATCCTAACTACCCTAATAACAGGGAAATCACCAACGGAAATGAATCAATAAGAACGATCGATTATGTGAACGGCAACCTGAAACCTTATGAAACAGGGCTTTCCGCCGGAGCCAGTTCAATTTCCATGGAACAAATCGGTTATATCGGTAAAACAGCTTACATTCAATGGGATCAAATCGGGAAACGATATCTGGAATTGAAAAACGGCACGATTGGCGATGTGGTTCCTAATAATTTCCCGGCCTATAAGATTTGGGTGAAAGAAAAGGAAGAAGTAGAGTTAAAAGATGGATTTTCGATCGATAAAGACACCTTGCGTTGTGTGGTGGAATGCCCGACCGCTGAATTGATTTTTGATGTCAATGGCAAAAAACTGATCCGTTTTGCCATTTATGATGATACTGGAAAAAAGATCGATACCTGGGAGGGGAATGGAAAGGGTTATATTAAGCTGGCTCCCGGACTAAATAAGATCGGCTTTTATGTTTATGCACGGAAACCCGGTGCGGTGGACAACAACGGTAACCTGAAGGATCTTTTTATTGATTTTAAATGGTTGAATGTTTATTTCTCGAAACTGAAAATCGACCCGAATCCGATCGTTTCGGAACCGGGTGACGAAATAGCCATTACCGCCATGTCTGCCGGAACAGCTCCAAAAGATGCAAAATATGTATGGAGCTTTGGTGATGGATCAAAGCAAGTTACTGTAAAAAATGACAGTATAGTCAAACATAAATTCGGGAAAGAGGGCAATTTCGATGTGGCGGTTGACCTTTTCGATAATGCAACCAATAAGCTGGTTGGCCATGCCACCGCTGTTGCAACCATCGCCAAAGGAATACTTAGCCGCCTTCAAAAGTTTAAATACATGAGCATCGATTTTAATGCCGACATCAATAGTAACAACTCAATCGTTTCATTTTCAGCACTGAGCATCGATAATTCACCGCCATATGGTTCCACGGTTAAGTGCCCGATAGTTTGGAGCGGAGCTTCGTTTAGCGTTTCGTTCAACTATACCTGGCAACTGGTTTCTGGCGAAACTGTTAACAGTACAGGAACCATTGCCGGAACCATGTCGGCAAATGGCTTGATCATGAACACGCTTACCGCGCACGAAACCAGTTTTTATCCCGGCGACGGAAGTGCCTATAATTACGATATCACTGTAAATGATGTGCCGTATATGCCCGATTATGAATACGATGAATATTCTCCCCGGTTTGGCTCGGAAGGCCCAGGGGTGAGTAAATACATAGCTGCCTTTAATATGCGATGGGACTTTACCGATAGTGATGGAGTTGCACAGTCGCTAAGAGTGGTATCAGTTAATTATAATGATCCTGAAGATGTTCCCTATTTGCATGTTACCTTTTCAGGGAGCAATTAAGATAATGAGCCTGTACAAATAAAAGATTCTTTCGCTATTGCATGAATTGTTTGATTTCTCCGTAACTTGGTAATCTTGAATTCTATACCTAACTGTTTTACTGCTAAATACTCACGTTATGTTTAATTCAGTAGCACTTGATGTTGCCATTAGCCTGGTATTTATTTACTTGCTATATAGCCTGTTGGCAACAGTGTTGTCAGAGATTATTGCCACCACCCTGGGCTTAAGGGCGAGGAATCTGAAAGAGGCGGTTGACCGGATGCTTAGCGATCAAAAGGTTACAAACTTTTGGCTCCGGTTTTGGGACTCATTAAACTTTATGAAGAACCCCAATAACAAAGTGATCAATGCCTTTTATAATACTTCGGAAATCAAGTACTTAGGAAGCCAGGGCATGTTTAGCATTCCCTCAGCATTTAAAGCAAGCAGCTTTTCTAAGGCACTGCTGAATATCCTGCTCGGGGATGGCCCGGTAACCAGGGAGAAAGTTGAATCTGCACTCGGCACCATAATACGGAGCGCTGAAGGGGTAACTGATGAGGATAAGAAGATTAAAATACTGGATTCTGAAACTGCAAAATATATTCTTGGACTTTGGGAGGATTCAGGAGGCGATCTGGAAAAGTTCAAATTGCAGATTGAGGCTTGGTTTGACCGGACCATGGAGCAGGCAACAGAATGGTATAAGCGCAAAATTCAAATAGTTCTGCTGGTGCTTGGTTTTTTCATGGCCTGGTTTTTTTATGCTGATACCTTTATGATTGTCAAGAACCTGTCGGTTGATAAATCGGCCAGGGAGCAAATGGTGAGCATGGTTAATGCTTATGTCCAAAACAACAAAACCGTTATCGACAACACCATTAAAAAGGATAGCGCAGATTTAAAATCATTTAACCAGAAGCTGGATTCACTGATGGCGGTAAAATCAAAACTCGAGGCAGATATTGCCGTTGCAAGTGGTATTCTTGGGTTGGGAGGTTGGCTGCCGGATACCGTGATCGTGGCAGTGGATGCAAAATCAAAATTAAAAATCTATAATCCTCAATTAGATCCGGCCTCGCTTTCCGGGAAGGAAACGGTACTATCTGGCGGAAAAATACATTTTACATTTAAAGAGAAACTGAACTATATGCTGAGGTTGTTTTATCATCACTTTTTCGGTTTTCTAATCACCGCCATTGCCATTTCTTTAGGTGCACCTTTTTGGTTTGACCTACTCAATAAACTGATGAAACTGAGGGTGGCCATCAAAGAAAAAGTTGGAGGATCAACATCTTCCCTGGTTAGAAAGGATGCCGGTGGGGAGGCCGTTGGATAGCCATGGTCAAACTGATTGTTACAGCAGAAAAGCTGAATAAGCGCACCATTATCCCTGCCCGGCTGCCCGATAATGACAGCATTGCCGGAGTGGTGCTCAAAGGGTATTCTTTTACCGCTATTGAAATTACCAATCTCCCTAATCCTGCTCTTGGAAAATGGTACCGCGATCAGGATCAATTCTTCTATTGGGGCGGAGGTGTTATGGTGGTAGAAGAGGAAGTTGTTGAACAGGAAGAGGAACTGGCGGTGGCCGATAATTCCAATCTGGAGGGTTTTGCGATTACTCCGGTAGTGAAACGGAAAATTGAACAGGTAATCAACGCCTTTGAAAGCGGATCGGCTAAAGGTAACTATTCGATGCTCGTTAGGTATGACGATTATACTGTTCCCGGTACTAATTCGCGTATCAGACAAGTTACTTTTGGACGGTCGCAAACCACTGAATTCGGTCATTTAAAAGCCCTCATTCAGGATTATGTGGACAGCAAAGGAATCTATGAACCTCAGTTAAGTCCCTATCTCGAGAGGATAGGTGAAATGCCAAGCCTGAGCACCGATGAATATTTTTGTTCATCATTGGTGAACGCCGGCAAATCAGATCCGATCATGGAAGCGTGCCAGGATAGACTTTTTGAAACTAAATACTACCATCCTGCTTATCATTGGTTTATTGAAAATGGATTTACCTTGCCACTGAGTTTACTGGTTATATACGATAGCAAAATTCACTCAGGAGGTATTCTTCCTTTCCTGCGAAAGAGATTTGCCACACCAGTGCCCATTAACGGGGGTGATGAAAAAGGCTGGATCAATCAATATGTTAACGTGCGGCACCAATGGCTGGCCAACCATAGCGATGCACTGCTGCGCAAAACGATTTACCGTACCCTGTGTTTTAAAAGTCAGATAGAAACCGGAAATTGGAACCTGCAGAATAAGATTATGGCCAATGGGATACCAATAATTTAAGCATAAAGCCGATGAAAAAGTTTTACGATGTGCACATGCATGCCATGGATTTGAGCCATGCAAACCTTACCGCTTTTGCCGGACGATTGCTTCAGGACCTGGATCTGGACCTCGATCGTTGGGAGAAGATCGGGACTTTCCGGTATTTTCTTCATTATATATGGAGGCATCTTTTGGAGAAAATCAGTCATTGGTTTACCACTAAAGCTAAAGCAGCTCCCAAAGAGAAAGAAAAGCTCCCTCAAAAGCTGAAGAAAATCCGCAACTTATTGTCGTTCATGGAAAGTTCAATTAAGTACGACTTTTTGATTCTCGATTTTTTTCTGAAAAATAAGGAAGCAATAATATCCTCAAATAATGAATTCAAAATTAACGGAACCGCCTATAACAAAATCGTACTTTGTCCGCTGATCATGGATTTTGGTTATAAATCCATCTATGGTCAAAATTATTTTTATAATATCCCTCCGCAAAAGCCTGTTGTAGATCAGATTAAGGATTTGTTCGAAGCAATCAGTACCTATTATAAAAATGAGCTGACCATCAATAAATCGGTCAGCCCAAATAAGTTCGATGTTAACCCCTGCGACTTTAATCCCGATAATAAGCTTTTTGAAATATATCCTTTCATGGGTATCAATACCGATAATTATGAGCTTATTGATATTGAAAAGATGTTTGCCAAGTATTTCTATGATTTCAGGGGCACCGATACTCCTGAAGAGCGTCAACAGAAGCTTTTCAATAAGATGGGGCAGTTTAAAGGTGATTTGAGTAATGAAGAGGATTGCCGCAATATTTTTGTTGGTATCAAACTTTACCCTCCACTGGGTTTTAATCCCTGGCCTTGCAATTGCTCTCCGCAAGATAACGAGACGGATACCCACCAGGAATGTGCTAACCGGCAGGCTAAGGTGGAACTGTTATACAAAATGTGCATCGAAAAGAACATTCCGATAATAACACATTGTGGAAACGGAGGCTTTAATGCTGCTCAAAATGCCGATGATATTACAAATCCTGGAACTCATTGGGCAACTGTGCTTAAGAACTATCCGGGATTAAAAATCGATTTTGCCCACTTTGGAGCCGGTGTGCCTGAATGGAGGAAAACCATTGTCAAACATATCCTGAATCCGGGAAGCAAGGTATATACCGATTTTTCTTATGGTGGTCTTAACGATGAGTACTACCGGCAGCTTGAAGTAACCATAAATACCTCTGGTAATGCGGGATTACTTACCGAACGGGTTCTTTTTGGATCGGATTTTATGATTAATCTGATGTCGATAGAATCGTACAATCAATACCTGAAAAACTTTTTTAACACCAATTATCTGGTGAGTAGCAAAGAAAAATTATGCAGTGAGAACGCTGAAAGATTTTTATTTGGATAATTAGCATTCATTGAAATAGTTATAACCTTTTAACGGTTCAATATTATGGAAAAATCAGGAAACAAAAGGTATTTAGTTACCTGGTCGGATGGAAAAACCGATTTAACTAAAGCAAGCAATTTGCTAGGAATAACAGCAGATAAATGCAAGGCCGGAGTTTCTTTTATGGAAACTGATGCTATTCCCGGCAAAGATGATGTGATGCATTTTGAAAATCTGGGAATAACTTCCATGGAGCTTACTTCCGATGAGGCGGTTAACCTTTTGGAGAAAGAAGGAATTCTGGCTGTTGAAGAGGATACGGAAATGCATATTTTGGAACTTCCGCAAAATGAGGAATATAATAGTTTTCTTGGCAGCAATGCGAATTTGGAACCGATACCATCCGAGAGTCCGGACTTCAGGAACGGCTATAATAAGGCACTCACCGATATGTTTGCCTCCATGCTAAAGTTGGGTCAGGCAGACCTGCAGGCTCCGGCCATAGCCGGCAATCCGGTTCCCGGGCCGTTCTTTTGGCCATTCCCGATTCTGAAAAAGCAAGCGATTCCCTGGAACATCAATTTGGTAAAGGCGCCGCAAGCCTGGGCACGTGGTTTTAACGGAAGTGGAATTAAAGTGGCTGTTTTGGACACCGGAATCGCCACTCACCCTGATCTGGTTGTTGCGGGGGGTGTGTCATTTATACCCGGCGTAGTCAGCTACAACGATGGAAATAGTCATGGTACCCATTGTGCCGGTATCATTGGGGCCCGAAACAATTGGATTGGCGTGGTGGGTGTTGCGCCATTGTGTGAACTTTATGCCGTAAAAGTGTTGGCCGACTCCGGAAGTGGGTCATCTTCCGGTATCATTGCCGGTATGGAGTGGTGCATCACCAACGGGATTAAAGTGGCCAGTATGAGCCTGGGATCTACCAGCGGGCCCAGCGTGGCCTGGGCAAATGCCATCAAACACTGCCAGGATAATGGAGTAACAGTGGTGTGTGCATCCGGGAATTCCTATGTTGACACATCGCCGGTTTTCCCGTGGGTAAATGCTCCGGCGAATTCTTTTGTTATGGGTGCCCGAACAGCCAGCCCTATTGCAGTAGGGGCAGTTGACCTGGCTTCGCTGATTGCTTACTTCTCATCGCGGGGTGGACAAAACGAAAACTGGAACCAGGTAACCTTAGTTGCGCCCGGGGTGAATATTAATTCAACGATTCCGGGAAACGGATATGGAAAGAAATCAGGAACCAGCATGGCCACTCCGCATGTTGCAGGTATTGCAGCATTGGTTTGCCAGCGATTCCCCGGAATATTACCGGTCGGTGTTAAAGCACGACTTGCACAAACCGCAACAAATCTGGGCCCGGCAGGCTTTGATTTAACTTATGGTTATGGCTTGATTAATTGCGACTCCGCCACGTTGTAACCCTTTTATTCAACCTCAGAGCTATGGAAAAAATTGAAAAAAATCTGGCAATGTCCATCCGCGCAGAGCCGGAAAAGGAGTTTAAGGTGCTAATTGTTTTAGAACCGGGAACCGATACCCGTCAAGAAAAATTTTTGGATTGCAACGTTTTAATGGATAATATTTTATCTGCTACACTCACCGGCGAGCAAATTGCCGGGATGCTGAAAACTGATGCGGTGTTGTCTATCGAGACCGATGGGGAGATGAGTATATCATAGAGTGAAATTGCCTGTTTGTAATGATTTGCAAGAAATATTATGAAAAGAAATATTATTATTTTATGTGCTGTTTGGCTTGTTCTGTCTAATTGTACCTCCCTAACAAAAAGCCAGGTTGATTCGGTTAAGAAATATGCGGAAACTGCTGAGAAGTTTTCTGACTATCCAGGTAAGCTGATCACCGAATATATCGATTTGCAGTATGGAGTTTATCTGCTGACAACACCTTTAAATACAGATATTGATAAAGCTCCTGACGCAATCAAGGACCGGCACGCCCTCATCAATAAGTGCAAAAGCGACGCTTCAGCGATGGATTTGAGTTTCCGGATTTTAAAGAGTTATGCTGCCAATTTAAAATTACTGGCTACCACTGACTATGCATTGGATTTTGATACCAATGTGCAATCGTTGATAGTAAATATGGATACCCTTATTGGTACTTTCAATTCAATTACTGGCAAAGATTTGTCGAAATTTGGCACTCTGGCCTATAAAGCAATTTCATTTGCCGGGGAAAAATATATTGAGAATGAAAGAGCCATTGCAATCAAAGCTTTTGTTGAAAAGGGAAATGTATTAGTTTGCGAAATGGGTAAAGTTGCCAGTTATGAAATCGAAAATAAAATTAAAAATTCCTGGCTTTCGGGACTCGATGGACAATTAAAAGCAAATCATTTGGCAATCAGGAAACAAATTTTGAAAGACACTCAAAACTATACCTTAAATATTTCGCTGATCAGGCAGATTGACCAGGATGTCATTCAATTATACGATAAAATTGATTATCTTAATAATCTGACGGTTTCTTTACTAAAATCAATCGATAATTTGTGTGTCGCGCATACTGCTTTGAACCAAAATATCAAAGAAAAAAAGAAGTTGGATGATATACTTACCGAGGTTAAAGGCTTCTATAGCAATATCCAGGAATTGGTTACCATACATAACTCTTTAAAAACAAACTAAATCTGAATCGATATGGATCCGGAAAAGTTAAATTCCGAAAAAACGGAAACAATCAGGCAGGTTCGCGAGGTGTTAAATAGTATTACGGTAAAGATTCCCGATTTTCCGCTTCATTCTATCGAGCGAAATAAGCTATTGGAATCTTCCACTGAATTGGAAATGGTATTGTTGAAAATAATTGAGCAAGATATCTTGTTAATTTGTATTGAATTGAGTGTAAGTGGAGCCAGACTGAAGGATGTTGCTGCAGAACTGAGTAGTATTAACGAAAAGCTGAGCTCCATTAGTCAGGAAATTAAAAAGGTAGCACAAACCATTGCAAGGCTGGTGGAAATAGCTGGAGCGGCATCAACTTTAGGAATTATCTGAAATCAATTTTTTGGTTAAGTCTTTCGTACGATGTCGGCTTTTTTCCCTTTCTCCAAATGTCATCTACCCTCCAGATTTTACCATCCACCCCTTAGATCATGCAGTTTACACATTCTGACAAAAAATCCGAAACACATTCCATATCTTTCGCAGGTCAGTGTAAACTTGGAATTTATCAGGA
>CAIXKO010000689.1 GCA_903919925.1 uncultured Bacteroidota bacterium
AACAAGGGCAATACCCTGATATTTATTGATGAAATTCAGGAGGCTCCCGAAGCCGTTTCATCGCTGCGTTTCTTTCTTGAGGAATTCCCCCAATATTACGTGATTGCTGCCGGATCCCTGTTTGATGCCGTATTTAATCCCAAAACAAGCTTTCCTGTCGACGTGTGGATTACCTGGATCACGAATTAAATTTCATGGTTTTGGCTCCTCGGTTTATGGATCTCGTGAGATGGGTGAGACATTGAGAACACTTGAAAAAGCTAAGCTGATCTATCTGGTTTATCCTACCATACAAACCTGCCTGCCTTTTATTCCTGATGTTAAGAAATCGCCGAGGCTCCAGGTAATTGATACCGGAATGCTTAATTTTTTTGCCGGTATTCAAAAAGACATATTTACATCGCAGGATTTAACCGCTGTTTACAGTGGCCGAATCATTGAGCATGTTGTTGGTCAGGAGATTATAGCAAACAATCAAGACTTGCTCAGAAACTTGCTTTTTTGGGTACGGGAAAAAGAGGGAACCATTACATCGATAATTATTTCAACCAGTTTTCAAAATTTGTTATGTTAATCACTTCAAATGATGAGTCTGGGTAAGCATTTTTCCATTGAGTTGGAACTTTGACTTTCGACTCCTTCCATTTAAATTCGTACCCAAACAAGGAACCATCCCTTTCTTCTACCCAATCAACTTCTTGCTGTTCGTAAGTTCGCCAAAAATAATTGTTTGATGAAATTCTCTTGTATTCCTGAAATTTTAATCGCTCACTGACCATATAGTTTTCCCATAAAGCACCAATATCGTTTCGGGATTCTATTGAATTAAAATTGGCAATTACTGCATTTCGAATTCCATTATCAAGAAAGTACCATCTTGAGTTTTTTGTAATCTCTTTTCTTAAATTCCTGCTAAAGCCTTCAACCTTATGAAGGATAAAAACTTTGCTCAATAAATCCAGATATTTTTCGACCGTATTTTTACTTATTCCAAGTTGTTTTCCCAATTCCTGAAGTGAAACCTCTCCGCCAATTTGAAAAGCAATTAATCGCAATAAATTAAATATCTTTTGGGAATTCCTGATGTTTTCATAAACTAAAATATCTTTCAGTAAATATGAACTTACCATTTCATTTAAATAATCTATTTTATCCTCTCTGTCAGGCAAATGAAGTAATTCCGGATAGTTCCCAAATATTAACCGCTCACGAACTTTATCAATTTTCCCGATATTGTTTTCGATTTGATTATACTCATTTTCCGAAAGTGCAAACAGATTAAATGAATATTTTCTACCAGTTAATGGTTCACCTGCACCTTTATGAATATCAAAAGAAGACGAGCCTGAAATAATTATTTTTAATCCTTCTATTTCATCGATCATTAATTTCAGTTTCAAACCAATTTCTGGTATTTTTTGAGCTTCATCAATATATAATAATTTATAAGAGCCTAAAATTTGTTTATAATTTTCAACGCTTCTAATTGCCAGCTTATCATGTACATTTATGTCTTCACCATTTAGTGTCAGGACAGGTTCACGTAACTTTTCAAGAATCTCCTTTACAAGCACAGTTTTCCCTACTCTTCTCGCGCCAAAAACAATCACAACTTTATTGGATTGCAGTTTTTTAATTATATTTTCAGCTATGTCCCTGACTAAGTATTTCATAATTCCGTCATAATAGTGACGCAATTTACCATAATTCTGACAAAAACCAAATTTGCAGATTGCTTTCAGAGAGTCTCTTAAATGTTCAGAGAACTATGATAGACTATGATAGACTATGATAGACTATGATAGATTTGCCAGATTTTCAGAGTTTTTTGCAAGATAATGGTGAGGCAATCGTTCATAAAGGGTTAAGGCTAATACCTCAACTATCCTGAGATTGGAAACCAATAATTATTCCGAAATTCGAAATCGAAGACACCCGCGATCAGGAGACCTTTGCCTAACGTGGGTTATCAGAAAACCAAAGCAATGAATACCAGATTAGCAGAAAATCATTATACCGGATGCCTTTTGGGCGGTGCGGTTGGCGATGC
>CAIXKO010000690.1 GCA_903919925.1 uncultured Bacteroidota bacterium
AAACTCAGATAGCAATAAGAGGGTTTTCCTTATGCCGTCGCTCATTGATATTGAACGATATATTCATACCAATGAGGCGATTATTATTCGCCCATTAATATCCGAATCTCCTTTACAATTGGTTGATGGCATAAATACTCCCACTATAGAAAAGATACTGGTTGACATTGTTGGGGATGTAGAGTTTTCATTTTTGCAGGGTTCCGAGATAAACTATGTCTATACAACAATTTTTGAACGGCATAATGTGAATAAGAATAAGCTATTACGCTTTGCTACCCGTCGGGGAAGGAAAGAAGAAGTTGAGCACCTGTTAAATGCCAATGTTTATGATTCACCCCGATAGCAGAACTTTAGATTGGATGAAGCAGGTAGCAGCTGAAAATAGATTTTCGGACATTGCACTCATTGAAAAATCCATACGGGCCTTTTCCTTGCTTGAATCGTTGGTGCTGTCAGGATGTCCTTTTGTATTCAAGGGGGGAACTGCCTTAATGCTTCATATGGATAGCGCAAAGCGGCTTTCCATTGACATTGATATTATTTGTCCTCCCGAAACAAACATTGAGGAGTTTGTCCAGGAGCACGCAAAGGAATACGGCTTTGTTGACGTGAAGTTAATAGAACGGGTTTCGGCACTCAGTATTCCAAAAACACATGCCAAATTTTTTTACGAGGTAGCTTACTTTACCAATACTCAAACGGAAAACATCCTTCTTGATGTACTGTTCGAGGATATTCATTATCAAGAAGTAGTACAGTTGCCTATTCAAAGTCGGTTCTTGAAATTGGAAGGTGAGCCGGCAATGGTAAGTGTACCAGGTAAAGCTGACATGCTTGGAGATAAGTTAACCGCTTTCGCGCCGAACACTACTGGTATCCCTTATTTCAAGGGGCAAAGAGATTGTTCAATGGAAATTATTAAGCAACTCTTTGATGTTGCTTCGCTGTTTGATGTGATCGACGATTTAACTATTGCCAGTGAGACATTTAAAAAGTTTGCTTCCGTTGAATTGCAATACAGAAACCTTAATCCGGAAAATATCTCTCAGGTTCTCGACGATATTTATGAGACTTCACTTTGTTTATGCCTGCAAGGTCAGATAGAACCCGATACCTTTAAACTACTTCAGATGGGGACAAAAAGAATACAAAGCTTTATCCATAGCGAAAAATACAATGTTGATCATGCTATTACCAATGCTTCCAAAACAGCCTATCTTTCCGTTTTGATAAGAAATGGAATAACACCGATAGAGCATTTTGACCCACAGAAAATTGAACAATTGCGTGATGCCGTCATTAAAGAACCGATGCATATTAAACTAAACAAGCTCAAAAAATCCAATATAGAAGCGTTCTTCTACTGGAATGAGATAAGTAAACTCCAATAATAAAAATCAATAAGTAACGGAATAACATAGACTTATGATAAAAAATATAATTCCGTGTTACTCAACCAATATGGAACTCCGGTGGTGGCAGGTGCAAATGCGGTGAGCTTGTCTCCCAGTATAGAATTTATAGAAGGAATGGTCACCTGCGTAAAGGGTTCGGATGTTTGTAGCCAGGGACTACGTATATCCACCCGAGTTAACTCTTTGTATGGATTTTCCTCGAACAAAACATCCAACAGTATGGTATCAAAAGTATTAACGGATGGTTCAAATCCAAAAACGTAATGAGCCTTGGGTATAGAACCTTCTTTTTGAGGTCGCACATCTTCATTGAATGAATTAAAAACCGACCCTTCAATTATTGATGGGAGCAATTGATCCAACTCCTTCTTGCTTTTGGAAGTAGTTATATCGATATCAATTGAAAACCGGTTGGTTGAAACCGGAATTAAGATTATTGATGTTCCACCTTTGAAGATGAAATCAAAATCAGTTTTGGCGAGAGATTCGAGTAAAGCAAAAGCGTAAACCATCTTTTCAAACAGTGCTGGATTCACCCGACGGTATTGTTCCTGCCGCCTGAACGAGTCAATCCATTGAGGGGTGAAAGTTTCCGTGCTAATCATTTAAAAAGGTTCTGTTTTGGGGTTGAACTGTTTTCCTGACAAACTGATCGATTTCCTGATTGGTGCCTCTTCTTCGGGCATACCCAATCAGGCGGGAATAGCTTAAAGCATAGTGGGCGAAGGCAAAATCAAAAATGTTTACCAATTCCTCACCCTGTAGGAAATTGAATATTTTTTTCTCAGTCCAGGCATCCACAAGTATCTTTTCAAGAGTCGGCAGGGTTGTTGTACCAGTCTTAATTAGGGGAGCCCTGGATACCAATGGTTTTATAATTATAGGATCCAATGAACTCAGGACATAAAGCTGCATGGTATTTTCATCCGGGTTGAGCCAGGCATTCAGCTTGCTGTCCTTAAACAGGTTAAACGCAGTTTCGACCATATCGGGTTCTGTCTCGAAGAGATAAAAATACCGGGCTGGTTGATGAATCATGAATGAATTCAGCCAACCGGATGACCAACAGCAAGCATTGATTTCAGGATAATTTGCTTTGAAAGTATTAATTAGGGATTCAATAAATTCATTACTCTTTGGACTGTAGACCGGTTTTTTAGAGACAGCATATAGGCCCTTCCTGATAGTGGCTAATTGGCCTGCCATTTTCAACCGGGATATCCACTTGCGAATACTGGCACTATCAGCCTGGTTGTTTTTATTATGGTATAATTCAACCAGTTCCTTAGTTGTTATGGTTGGTCTGTTTTTTAAAGCAGCTGCAAGATCGTTTGTTTTTGTTTTCATCAATGTATTTCAATCCATGGCGAAGATATGTCACTCTTGCCAATAAAACAAGTTTGTTGGCAAGAGTGACATTATCGGTTTAGCCAGCTATATCTCCAGCTATACCTCCAGCTATACCTCCAACCATATGACCACCTATCCCTTCCGCCGATCCATTTGCCCGAATTTATCCGAAACTGCTTTATAAAAATTCC
>CAIXKO010000691.1 GCA_903919925.1 uncultured Bacteroidota bacterium
CACGCGGTTCACATGTCGATCAGCTTTATGCAGTTTTACTGTTGATCATTTTTATTGGATTTGTACAGGATAAACTGCTTAAGATGCTCGACAAAAAACTCTTCAAATTTAAATATGCCTGATAATGAAGCGAAATGTATTTCAAAAGCAAAGTGAAAGTGAGATTGATGAACCCGCCGTTACCACTCCGGTTCCGGATACAACGGCTGAGGTCAATACAAAAATCCCAATCCACGAGAAACCGGCAGGCGCCTTAACCGATGTAATAAATCTGGTGAACATCAACCAGGTTTATTCTGAACACACTCCGCCAAATGTTGTGTTTAAGGATTTCAATCTTGATATTAAGGATATTAAGGATGAAGGGCAGTTTATTACGATCATGGGTAAATCGGGCTGTGGAAAATCCACTTTGCTCCGATATATCTCTGGTTTGCAGGTACCCACATCCGGAGATGTTTATATTTATGGAAAAAAACGTACCGATAAGGACCGGATTCCCATGGTTTTTCAGCAATACACTTCTTTTGAATGGAAAACGGTTTTGCAAAACGTTGCTCTCCCATTGGTTTTAAACGGGGTCCCAAAAAATGAGGCTAACGAGAAAGCAATGGAAATGATTAAAATCGTTGGATTGGATGGGCATGAAAATAAATGGGCAAAGTATCCAACCTTATCCGGCGGACAATTACAGCGGGTTGCCATTGCGCGTAACCTGGTTGTGAACCCCCAGATTTTGCTGATGGACGAACCTTTTGGAGCCTTAGATACTATTACCCGTAAACAAATTCAGGTTTTTCTCCGCTCCATTTTTGAAAATGCCAAAATCGACCCTACGATTATTTTTGTAACTCACTCTGAGAGTGAAGCCGTTTTTCTTTCCACTGATATTTTTATTCTGGATTCAGGACCGGCAAACATCAGGCATCAATTTAAAATCGATCTGCCGCAAGTACGTAATGATTCGGTTAGGTATTCCAATGATTTCACTGAATATGTGAATAAATTGGGATCCCTGATGGAAGACTTGAAAAATGAAGTTTAGGACCAGTCTGCTTCAGGTGCCTGAAAGTATTCTTGTATCTATTGTTTTTAAGGAAGTTCATTTACTTTTACCATACCCAATGGTAAGTAACCATGAATAACCACATAACCGAACCTCATGACTACAAATGAGAACAGCAGCTACACGATTCTGGTAGCAGATGTTGACTCCGTTTTTGCTGGAGAGATTGAACATTTGCTCAAACAACAACAATACAGCGTTAGTTCAGTTGCAAGCGGATTGGATTGTATAAATGAGTTACAAAAGAAAAAACCTGATCTGCTACTGCTCGATGTGATGCTTCCCGATATTAGCGGGATTGATGTTTGCAAAAGAATCAAAAGTGATCCGGAATTATCTTCCATTCATGTATTAATGATTTCCGGTATGGAGACTGAGTCAAGCAACCTATCAGAAGGACTTGAAACAGGTGCCGACGGTTATCTCATTAAGCCTTTAAAGCACAGGGAATTATTGGCCAGCGTGGGTGCTGCCTTTCGTATAATCCGGTCGGAACGTGCGTTACAGAAAAGCGAGGAACGCTACAGGAATATTTCGTCAACTATATCTGACATTTCTTATTCATGCCTGATCGCTGAAAATGGTGAAGCCTCGATCGACTGGATGGTTGGGGCGGCAGAGCGGATCACTGGGTATTCGATCGATGAAATCCTGCTGTTGAATTGCTGGGGGGCAATAGTGATAGAAGAGGATCTGGAGATTTTTAAGCAACAAGTCACCGGTTTGACTCCCGGTTCATCAGGCGCGTGTGAGCTACGCCTCCGGCACAAAAACGGCCGTATCGTTTGGGTTGCTTCTTTTGCTAAATGCATCAGGGGCCAAACCTCGGACAAACATTTGGTTCTTTATGGGGGACTCGTTGATATTACCAAACGCAGTTATACTGAGAATGCCTTGAAAGAGAGTGAATTAAAATATCGTTCACTTATCGAAAGTTCAAGCGACGCTATTTTTTGTGTAGATGAAAAAGGGGAGTACAAATTTACAAATCAAGTATTTGCGGCTACCTTTGGAAAAACCCCGGATTATTTTTTAGGAAAAACCTTCTGGGATGTTTATGACAAGGAGCATGCCGACCACCGGTATGAAGCTATCAAAAGAGTTTTTCAAAGTGGTGAAAGTGAATCGCTTGAGGTTGAGGTTCCCTTGCCTGACCGAACCCTGTATTTTCTTGCAACAACCAATCCGATAAAGGATGAAACTGGCAAAGTAGTTTTAGATCTCACACATGCTACAGATATCACCGAACGGAAGCAGTCGGAGGAGAAAATCAGGAAGAGCGAGGCACAGCTTGCCAACGCACTTGAAATTGCCAGACTGGGCCCATGGGAATATGATGTGGCAAGTGATACTTTTACATTCAACGATCATTTCTATACGGTTTTTCGGACCACAGCTGATCGGGAAGGTGGCTACACGATGTCTTCCGCGCAATATGCACAGCGTTTCGTTCACCCGGAAGATATGGTTTTGATTGGTATTGAAACGCAAAAGGCAATTGAAACAACGGACCCTGATTACAGCCGGAAATTAGAGCATCGCATTATTTTTGCCGACGGAGAAACAGGGTACATCAACGTACAACTCTTCATCGTCAAGGATGCTTTAGGGCGCACCGTCAAAACTTTTGGAGTTAACCAGGACATTTCAGAGCGAAAGCTGGCAGAAGAAAAAATACACAGGCACACAAAAGAACTAGATGGTTTGTTAAAAATTAGTCAGGAACTTGCATCAACGCTCAATCTCCAAAGTATTTTGCAGCTTACTACTGACCGTGCAACCGAAATAACAGATATTAAAACTTCGGCTTTGTATTTGCTCGAAGGAGAAACATTGCGCCTCTGGGCAACTACGCCACCCCTGCCGTTGCATTTCCCCGAAGAGTTGCGGAATGCCCCGATAGCCGATCACCCTCACATTCATAAAGCAATCACTACCGGGTTACCTGTATTCATGCAAGACTCGTTAACCGCAAATCTCACACCGGCAGAACAGGCGGTTTGCGACATAAGGGGTTTACGGTCAAACCTCTATGTGCCCCTCAAAACAGGTACGAAAGTATTGGGTGCGTTTATACTATCGAGCCTTCAGGAAACCCACTGGCTAAATGAAGCTGAAATTAATTTATGCAGCACACTCGCAAACCTCGCTGCACTGGCTGTAGTTAATGCACAACTATTTGAATCCGAACAGAGTTACGCCATTAAGCTCAGAGAACAGGTAGCGGAACTTGTTCAAGCTGAAGAAAAGTTAATGAAAAGTGAGCAGCGTTACCGTAATCTTTTCAATCTTGCGAATGAAGGGCTCATTTTATTGACGTTGGATGGGGATATTGTCGAAGTCAACCAGTCCTTTGCCCAGATGCACGGATACACGGTTGATGAGATCAGGAGGATTAACATCCGGGACCTGGATATACTTGGGAAAGACACATTTGATGTTAATACCAGATTGATTGAACGAATATTTGCCGGGGAAGTAGTCCGCTTTGAGCCAGACCATTACCATAAGGATGGACACAGGATTAGTTTGAGCAACACGGTAAGCCTAATTACCATTGAGAACCAACAATATTTTCTTGCATTTCATCAGGACATAACTGAACGCAAACAGGCGGAGCAGGAATTAGTTATCGCAAAAGAGCGCGCGGAACAAAGTGACCGGCTAAAATCGGCCTTTCTTGCCAATATGAGCCACGAAATACGCACGCCGATGAACGGTATACTTGGTTTTACTGAACTATTAAAAGATCCGGATCTGACCGGCCCTGAGCAAAAAAAGTACATTCAGGTCATCGAGAAAAGCGGCGAGCGTATGCTCAACATTATCAACGACATAATAAGCATTTCAAAGGTTGAATCCGGACAGATGCAAGTCAGCCTTTCGGAAACGAATATTAATAATCAGATTGAAAGTCTCTTCACTTTCTTTAAACCAGAGTCTGAACAAAAGGGAGTCGGTCTCTCATTCAAATGCTCTGCATCCGGGAAAGAGGCAAGTTTAAGCACTGATCGCGAAAAAGTTTATGCAATTCTGACCAACCTGATAAAAAACGCTATTAAGTTTACGCATGAGGGCTTTATCGAAATTGGGATTGCGAAAAAGGGCAAATTTCTTGAGCTTTCCGTAAAAGACACTGGCATTGGAATAACTCAGGAACAAAAGGAATTCATCTTTGAAAGGTTCCGGCAGGGCAGCCACTCTCTTAGCCGAAATTATGAGGGAGCAGGTTTGGGCTTATCCATTTCAAAAGCTTATGTGGAAATGCTTGGCGGTAAAATTTGGGTAGAAAGCGAATATGGGAAAGGCTCAACCTTTTATTTTACCCTTCCCTGCGTCACAGAACCAGGAACCCAGGGTCCCGATGAAACGGATATTTCCGATAAGAAGGAATCGGGCCGGAACAAACAATTGCTTATCCTGATAGCAGAAGACGATGAGATATCAGAAATGTTGATCCGATCGGCAATCAAGGTTTTTAGCAAGGAGATTCTTGCAGCACGTACAGGAATAGAAGCTGTTGAAATTTGCCGGAATAATCCGGAAATTGATTTGGTTTTAATGGACATTAAAATGCCTGATATGGATGGTTATGAAGCCACCCGGAAAATCCGTGAGTTTAATCAGGAGGTAGTCATTATTTCGCAAACTGCGTATGCAATTGAAGGAGCCAGGGAAAAGGTTATTGAGGCAGGCTGTAATGATTATATATCCAAACCGATAAAGAAAGATGATTTGGTCAGGCTGATTCAAAAGCACTTTCAGTAGTAACAAATCTCCGATAACCACCAAAAGCAATGTGCTTATGCGCCTGAATCAGCCTCTGAGCACAACTAATCCTTCAGGCACCGTACCGAGAACCCGTAGCCGCGGTTGAAGTCTTTCCGGGTTGCGCCGTCGTTATTGTAGTATAGGGCCCGGTACCAGGCAGTTGACCCAATCTGCGTGGATGACCAAAATTCGGCGTAGGTGCCCAGATCGTAAAAGCCCTTGTTATAGTAGCGGTATCCGCCCGGAATAGCCGTAAACCCGCTGCTATTGTTGGTTGACTGGTTGTTTCCAATAGTTCCGGTAAGCGAGAAAGCGGTCCAACCAGCGGCAGATCCCATTGATTTGCTAATATCATTACCACTTCCACCATAACCAAATCCGTTAATAGTCAGGTAATCTGTTAAAATGCTCCATTCTGCATCAGATGGCAAATGCCAGCCCATTGGACAAGCTGTTGAAGCTGCAACCCAGTTGTACAGAACGCCATAAGTTGCATAATCCGGTTTGGTTTTGGCCGCAACAACACTGGTTCCCTCATAATCATACACATAGTAAAAGGGAGTTGTTTCTGATCCATCCGATGAGTAACTCACGGCAGGCAGGTAAGCCAGGTTTTCGGCCATCCAGGTTTGGGTGCCAATTTTAACCCATTTGTATAAATGCTGATCGCGGGAATCATTAAAGGTGCCGGTTTTGGACTCCTCAACCGGATCTTTTTTACAACCGGCCATCAGCAGGGTGCAGCTCACAAACAAAAGAAACATGGCGTTTTTCATGATTTTTATCACTTTTTTGCAAATATATAAATGTTCTTCATGTTTTGTGATCAAATCACCAAACTGGCGGAACGCCTGCACTCCCTCCTAATTATTCTGCACACACCGCACCGAGAGTCCAAAGTTGCGGAAGTTGACGCTCCGGAACACGCCGGCAACCTCATAGCCCATGTAATGATACCTGGCGAGAGTCCCAACACCCTCGGTGGAAGTCCAAAAGTAACCGTATTTGCCTTGGTTGCCAAAGTCCCCGAACGCGTTCCGGTATCCCCCCGGAAGCGCAGTAAAACCGGTAGAGTTGTTTGCCCCTTCGTTTGGGCTTTGCCAGTGGGTGGTTCCTGATTCTTTCAATTGACCACCAACAGCTCCGGATACACTATAACTATCTACCCTGGCGAGGTCTTCTTCACTCATGCCCAGGTATTTCTCCAAAACCTTCCATTCCTCCTGGGATGGCAAATGCCAGCCTTCCGGACAAGCCTTCTTTGCAGCCTCCCAATTGTATAACACTCCATAAGTGGTATAATTTGCAGTACCCTTGGCGGCAGCAACTATTTTACCCTTAAAATCATAAACATAGTAGCTGGGACTTTTTTGGGATCCATCTGTTGAGGGACTCACAGCCGGCAACCAGGCCAGGTTAGCGGCCATCCATTTTTGGGTACCGATTATTTTGAAAGGATAAGTGTTACCGTCCCGCGGATCGGTCAAGTGACCATCAGGAGCATTTGCAGGAGTAGCCGGTTTTGGGGTAACGGTTTCCTGAGTTGCGGTGTTTGGAGAATTAGTTTTTGGTGTTATGGTTTTTGAAGGAGTGGCTTTTGGAGCAGCGGCTTTTGTGGCAGCGGGTTTTGTTGTAACGGGAGCCGGAGTAATGGTTTCCACTTTGGTTTCGTCAACTGTAATCGTTTTAGTTACCGAATGGGTGAGTCCACCCGGGTCTTTAATTTCCAAGACCACCGTGTAGGTACCTGCTTTTGAATAAAGGTGAGTAGCACTTTTGGATGGTGTGAAAGGAGTCCAGTTCCCGCTGTTTTCCCAGTCCCACCTCACCTGCAGCTGATCTGTTGTTGTTTGTGCATCCAGACTCCCGGAGGCATCAAACACAAACTCAGTTTCCGTATTTCCGGCGGTTGAGTTAACCAGGAATGAAGCGGTTGGCGGGCTGTTTCTTTTGCATGAAAAAGCAACTGCAAACAGCAAAAACAAAAAGGCAATTTTTTTCATGGCGATCAGATTTTGGTCAATACTTATTTGATTTGTTGAATCAGACTAATCGGTATGGTTTTAAAGTCGTTTCTCCCGAAAGTTAATTAATTAATACCACACCCCCTTTCCCTTTTTTTCAAAATGTATGTTGCTGCCACGGCAAGGTGCTGACCAATTAAAAGATGTCCTATCTTTAGTGCTTTTACCTGAAATATGATTCGGAAATACAAGCGTTTTGCATGGAATCTGCCGGTATGCCTTCTGCTATTGGCGGCTGGTACCATGGGGTGTGCCAATAAAAACTACGATAATCTCCAGACCGGATTTTTAAAATTGCCTCTGGAAAAGCGGCTTTCCATGCCCCTGTTTTGGCAGCATGGCGAGGATGATTCAACCCTCAAAGGCTATGTTGATAGGCTACTGGAGAGCGGCAACGGTAGTTTTGTGATTGAGTCACGGCCGCACCCCAATTGGCTTGGACCTGATTGGTTTGCTGATTGCAAGGTAATTTTGGATTATGCCGCAACAAAAGGGATGAAAGGGTGGATCTTTGACGAGAAGTGGTGGCCCAGTTTTCTTGTCGACGGGAAGGTGCCACCTGAATATTATCCTAAGAAACTCGAATGCGCGGCTGTGGACCAAACTGGCCCGGCGATATGGGAAACCAGCGGACACTTGGGTGACAATTATATCAAGACTATTGCAGGACAGGTGGTTGACGGTAAAATTGATACCGCCACCTTAACCGATCTCTCCCCATTTATCTCCGGCGGGCAGGTATACTGGAACGTTCCCGCAGGAACCTGGAAAATCATGAAATTTACGTGGGCGTATCAGGAAGGGGCCCGGCAGGTTGATCTGGCGACTCCAGCAGCAGTTGATTGGTTTATCAACAATGTTATCCAGCCTCACTATTTTCATTTAGGCGAGGAAAACATCGCCGGGTTTTTCTATGATGAGCCGCAATGGTCGGGGGGTTGGGGTATCGGAATGGAAAATGACTCTCCATATTGGAAAGAAATGATGACAAGCCGGTTTTTCAATCTGGCCGGCGGGGAACAATCAAAAGCAGATTATACCTATTGGGAAACGCTGATTGAGAGAATCGGGCGGGTTGGATTTGGTACCTACCGGAATTATGTGAATTCCAGGGGAGGAAAATTAACCGGGCATTTTATTGAGGAAGATGCCTGGCACAATAATGGTGCAGGACTAACCCTGCGGTACGGAAACGGGGGTGCCCTGAACATCATGGAGCTGGAGAAGTATAATGACATGCCGGCCATGGATCTGATCGGTTACTACGGCATGATGGACAACCGCGGGGTAAAAAAGGACTGGTCTACCTACCAACTTCCCAAGCTGATCGGCTCCATAGCGATTACAAACGATGTTCCCGGCCATCTTGCCATGTGCGAAATATTCGGTGCCGCCGGATGGGAGCTCTCTTATGACGACATGAAATGGTGGGGCGACTGGTGCCAGGTTCACGGGGTGAATGTGATGGACCCGCACTCGTTCAATCCCAAGGGGAACCGCGCGGATTCCGATACGGATTGCCCACCCTATTTCTGCTATACCGGTGATGAAGCCAACTGGGCGAAATATAAGGAATGGTGTGACCGACAGAACCGGCTAGCCTATATGTTAACTGGTAACGATGAAGATAATTACAGTGTTGCGCCGGTGGCGATGCTGTGGACCGGTTATTCAAAATATGCAGAAGAGCCGGTGAACGACGATTATAAAAATGAGTACCCCTACTCTATGCAATCAGCGCTCGACCGGGTGCATTATGATCATAACCTAATAACCTTCAGCCGGTTCGACAGCACAGCACTGTTGAATGAATCTACCAGGGAGATTGAACTTTACCGGTCGCGATATAAGGTTCTCATTCTGCCACCCGTCGAAATTATCCCGTTTGAGGTCATGAAAAAGGTTAAGCAATTTTACGATCTGGGCGGCACGGTTATCGCCTGGCAACGGGTCCCATCCCGATCGGCCAGGTTTGGAAAAACTGACCGTGAGGTCACCGATCTCTCCATCTCCTTGTGGAAATCCCCAGGTCCTGAGGCAGGCGATCTGCCGGTCAATACCAATTCAAAAGGAGGGAAGGCTTATTTCATCGCTGAAACAGATGAAGACGGAATTACCGGTCACCTTCAGCGCATACTCAGCAACTCCGGTATCGTGTCGGATTTTAGGGTAGTCAGCGGGGATTTTGAGCAATGGACGCATTACAATCATCGCGTTCGTATGGGAATGGATGTTTTCATGTTGTGGAACGGAGCGGCAAAACCTGCCAACCTGGTAGCCCGGTTTAAGGCTAAGGGAAAACCGGAAATATGGAACCCCGGCACGCTGGAAATAACCCCTCTAAAGTATACCTCGCCTGGTTCGGGTGAAATTGATGTTACATTGACTATCCCGGCAAATGAAAGCGTTTTGGTTGTTTTTAAATAGGGGTTGGAAGAAATTAAACTGAAAAACTTGTATGGCTTACCGTTAAGATCCGTGATTATGAAAAGGAACCTGATTATTTTTCTGATGCTGATTTATACCGTTACTACTTTTGCTCAAATCAGTTACATCAACCTGGCCAGCGATAGTTTGTATAAAAAAAATAGTATCGTTATTCGATATGGTAATCAATCAATTAAGTTAAAATCGGAATCGACCGGGTTTAATCAGATAAGCCAAAAAAGGGAGTCTTTCTATGTTAGCAGCGAGCTGCCCGGACTTCGGGTAAAAGTGTTATCTGAGCTGTTTTATCACGATAATCATGCGGTATTACAACATGTTCTTGAGCTTTCCAGCACTAAGAAACTGGAACAGGATCTGACTATCTATTTCCCAATTAACACCCTTGATCATTTCGATAAAGTACTGATGCCGCTGAAAAGTGGTATCATCTATCAGTCAGATAATGTAAATGATACAAAAATTGCCAGTTATCCGTGTGCAGGAAAACCGGAGAAATACGCAAATGATATCGCGCTGCCCATGATTGTTTGCATTGCAGGGAAACAGGGGACAGCGGAAATGACTGACCCGTATTTCACCTCACTTTACGATAAAGGGGTCATTGGTTGGACTTATCCAAAAGAAGTTGGACCGGAAGACCTGATTGAGAGGCGTACGATTATCGAAGCAGAAGGGGTTTCCGATCTGGATGAGGGGATGAGCATGTATTATCAGACTATACTTAAAGAGGTTCCTGCCGGCCCGGCCTGGATGAAGGATATCGCCATGATCAGTTATGATTATATGAGTGATAATGGTAAAGGCTGGTTCCGTGATATTGACACTCTGTCAACACTGGTTCCTTTAGCCGATCGCAAGAAAGTTGCGCTTTGCCTGCATGGTTGGTACGATATTGTTGGCAGGTATTGCTTCACACGCAAGAGGTCACCGGTTCGAATCCTGTAGCGTCCACCAGGATAATCAAGGAGTTAGCATATTGCTGACTCCTTCTTTTTTTAGGCGGTTTAAACATAGTGTAAACATCAGGACTTTAGGAATCCTTGGCTAAACCAACGATTTTTCCGATTCAGCTGCCTCAGAAGGATACCTCAGAGCCTTCCCGGGCTGGCGTCTTTCCAGACGGGATTCCTCCCCGGAAAAGAGTTCATTTTCCTTGTTTTGATACGGCAAGGAAAATCGAACCTGTAAGGAAGCTGTCAATCGTCTATATTATAATAATGTAGCACAAAGGTATTCGCAGCCCCGGAACGGTAAAGGGATTCCGGGCTATCACTTGTTATACCCTGCTGTTATTGCACTCTATTGCTTCGCACTCGGTCAGTTTGCGGATACACAAACTGACATTCGCCCTTGACCTGATCCGGGTCTTGCTCAAATTCAGGTGCTTCATTCTTAAAAATCAATCAAATGAAGTACAACGAAATGCTTTTGACTCCCTGGCAGGTAAACGATTCCGCTGCTGCCAAAATGGTTCAGATCGGGGGATCTGCTTTAACAAATTCTAAACTCATTTCTGTTGCGGTCGGCATCACACCCGATCAGGCAAAACAACTGCTCAACCTGGCAGGAAATGATCTGCATGCGCTTGCAAAAATGACTTTAACAGAATTATCATCGGGAATACTCCTTTCGCATAACCACCCGTCAGGAGACCTTTCACCAAGCGATTCCGATCTAAAAATTACCAAGAAGATCAAGGATGCCGCTCAGCTGCTCGACATAACGGTGCTGGATCATCTGATTGTTTCCGGTCAAACGTACCTGTCGATGGCTGATGATAATCTGATGCCGTAGTCATTCCGGTTGTTTATAAAGATGAAAATCAAAACGACACACGCGGAAAAACCGAATGAAAAAAGGCTCGCACAAAATGAAAAGGCACCTTGCTCTAAACAACCTGATCTGTTTTAAAGAAACTATTGTAGACAGCGGGATAATTTTCTAATTTTGTAAAAAAAAATATGCCTGTCCTATCAATGTTTTAGGGTATTATCGTTCGGATGTTTCATTTCGATGATAAAAGGCATCGTTTGCCACATATACATGCAGAATATCAGGGAGAAGTGGCAGTGATTGAGATTGAAACCGCAGAAATATTAGCAGGAGAGATACCTTCTAAATAATTACGGTTAGTTCA
>CAIXKO010000692.1 GCA_903919925.1 uncultured Bacteroidota bacterium
ATGCATTTATTCAGAAAATTCTTCAATCTCCGGTTCATATCCTTGCCACCATCCGCTCCAGGCAGGATTACGTTCTTAGTGAAAAGAACGGCAAGATGGTACCCGAGAAATCACGCTGCCCGATGTATTCCGGCAGATTGACAATGCCGCTTCAATCGAAGAACTGCGCGCCATTCACTTGACTAACCCATCGTTCCGGGAACTGATCCGGGAAAGATTGATCCAGCGAAAAAACCAGCTGGACGTATCTGTCAATGCAACTATGGTTTTATCCTAAACAATTTTAGAATGAATAATCTATCTCTATTCCCGGCAATCGTGCCAACCATGATTGATACCACAGCCAAAACTCCGAGCCGTTTTATCGAATCCAACACGCGTGAAATGGATATCCTAAACTTGCGGCGGGACTGTATCATTCCGGTATTTTCAAAAGATAATGAATCAACCATCTGCCACACCCAGTTCATCGAGACGATGGTAAGTGCGGTTACCGGATTCTTTCGGCATGATGCCATTCTGAGACCTGCCGTTCCGGTGTCGCATCCAATCAAGGGGAGAATCCCGGAAGCTCTTTCTGACCGATGCCCAGATCAACCAGGTGGTCAAGGGGTTGTACCAGAACCCCGCCCATGGTTGTCAGGGTGGCAGCATCAGTTTATGGAACCTGTATAATCTGTTCACCGATGCAGTGAAGAGCAGTTACATCGACAGCTTCCTTGACCGGAACCTGAATGCTACCAATTTCTCACTGGTGCTGCAGGATGTGCTGGAAAATGCCGGTACATGCTGGTACCTGAATTAAGGAGGATTTATGGGCGAATCAAATCTCGTTTATCTATCACCCTATAGTTTGCTGGGTACCCTGAAGTTTACTCCTTGGATTGGGGGTGGCTTTGGGGTACTTATTTGCCTTGAGTGTTCTGTTTATGAAGAAGATAGCAGAAATGGATTTTGATTGATATTTGTTACATTTATCTTGCAAATCAGAATATTCACTATATTTGTAACAAATAAGTAATGACATGGAAACGATCGGAAACAATATCAAAACTCTGCGTGAGGGTTTCGGATTAACACAAGAACAGGTTGCCCAATATCTGGGAATTAACCGCGTTGAGGTTTCCTATTTCGAAAGCGGATCGCGCAATGCTCCACTTGAAGTTATGATCAGGCTTTCCGACCTCTTCGGGGTTAGCCCCGATGTATTAATGGAAGAGGATATTAATATTGCGGTGATCCATTCAGCGATTGCTTTCAGGGCTAATACCCTTCAGAAAGAAGACTTGAGTCAAATTGAGGCTTTTCAAAGATTTGTCAGGAACTACTTGAAAATGGAGAGATTGCTGAATGACAAAAACTGAATTAATCATCAGGAAGGAAGCCAGTAAGTTCCGGGATTCTGCAGGATTAAGTCCGGTGGAACCCGTAAATATTCAGAGTTTGCTGCTAAAGATAAATGTGTTAACGGTTTACAAGCCTTTATCCGAAAGCTTTTCCGGGATGGCGGTTAAGAATGATGGTAAATTATTTATCCTGGTAAACAGCAACCATCCTGTTGGAAGGCAAAACTTTACCGTAGGTCATGAACTGTGTCATCTTTATGTCCAGAATGACTTTGCTCCCCATGCCTGTCTTGTTGGGCACTTCGATCCATCCAATAAGCAGGAATGGCATGCTGATATGTTTTCTGCTGAACTCCTGATGCCCGAGGATGGGTTATTGGAAATTATACCGGAAGATCAGCTGGGTAAAAACCAAATCACCATAGTGACCATCTTAAAACTGGAACACATTTTTGAAGTTTCACGGCTGGCTCTGCTCTACCGGTTAAAAAACATGGGACTCATTACCGAAACTGTTCTGAACACCTTTAAGGATAATGTGAAAAAATCAGCAATCGATTATGGTTTTGGTACTGCATTGTATAAACCCGCCAATGAAAATCTTATCATTGGCGACTATGGTTCCAAAGCCCATTTGCTATTCGAATCAGGCAGAATTTCGGAGGGACATTTTCTCGAATTGATGAATATCTTTCAGAATGATGAGCAAAACCAAGCGTAAGATCATTCTCGATACTGACGTTATCAGTCATTTTATCAAAGGTGAGCAAATAGCGCTTTTGCCCAGGATCTTTCCGCACGCACTTGTTGTGCTCGATATTGTTCTCAGGGAATTGAGTCGCCATCCAAGATTTCAGCCTTTTACAATTGGTCTGGTTCGTTTTGGATTAGTC
>CAIXKO010000693.1 GCA_903919925.1 uncultured Bacteroidota bacterium
AGGGTTGCTGTTGAGGGAATGGATTCATTGGAGTATGGGGTGGGTTTGGTGGACGTGAAGAACATGAAGAGCGAGAAGAACGTGAAGAACGAGAAGAGGGAGAAGAAGGGTGTGGGTGTGGGGGGTGTTGAGCTTGGAGGGATGGAGATGGGGGGGGTGAGGATTGTGTTGGGGAAGGGGGTGGGGAAAAAGGCAAAGGTTGAGGAGGTGGAGGTTTTGGATGAGGGGGGACGGGATATTATTGGGGGGTTGAAGCGTTATACGCTGCATAATAATAGTAAAGGAGGGAAGGCATGGTTTATGGCAGTGCCGGATGTGGCAACGCTGAAATCAATACTGGATAGCACCGGGGTGGGCTGGGATGTTAGTTTTGGGAATGTGGAGAAGGTGATTGGGGGGAGTTTGACTTATGTTCACAAAAGGCTGAATGGAAAGGAAGTTTATTTCTTTGCCAATTCATCGGGAAATAGGGTGGATGTTCCGGTTGTTTTAAAGGGCGATATGCGGCTGCAGTTATGGAATCCGCATAATGGTGAGATCATTGAGTTTGCCTCTGAAACGGAGACTACGAACGGAGTGAAATATTTGAAGGGGCAGTTGAAGCTGGAGGCTGAGCGATCAGTGTTTTGGGTGGGTGAAGGGCAACAATAAAAAAGAGCTTTTAATCTTACGCGATTCACCTCACTGCAGGCTCTTGTAGGTGTCAAATTAAGGACTTACGGGATCTGAGCTGTACCCTCCCCGGCCCTCCCTGAAAAAGGGAGGGAGTCTGCTTTGTTGCTGCCTCTCAGCGCAACCAAGCAGAAGCACAATTTTTCTCCCCGTTTCAAGGAGGGGAAAAGAGATACAGCCAAAATAAAGAAGCAATCATTTTCAATGATCTGATAAATAACAGGATGCTGACGTAGCAACCTTTTTTACGATAATTATTGCATGTATAACTGTTTGTATGGCATTCCTATTTGGTTAGGTACTAAGGAATCGCCAAGGCAGACTGGGGGTGGGCCAAAATAGGGCAGGAGGGCAGAAAGGCAAGAGGGCAGGAAGGAAAGATTAAAAGCATGAATGTTACAAGTTGCTCATAATCAACTTGCTTCTTGAATTTTAAATTCTTTACTTCTTGCCTTTCTGCCCTCCTGCCCTATGTACCCATATCGATTTTGGCCCAGCCCCGAACCGCGCGATGCTTCGTAGGGACGCATATTTGCGTCCACCAACCTCTATCCCACCCACCAATGCCATCATATGGGAACATTGAAATTGATGGAAACTCTCCTTCAAAAAGCCAAATAAATCATTAAGTTGACGGCTAGAAGGGCCCTGGGGGTGAGGTGGATCGCATCATAATTCCATTATTGGTAATCCATTGGCTGGATTAATCAGAATAGGGAAAATCACTAATATACCGGCACACCGGATTGCAACCTGCAACCGGTACAGATAATGTCCGCTGTGGTACAATATCCCCCCTCAATTACCCGTTTACCAAATTGATTCAGCATTTTGCCGGATCGGAAACCTTGAAAATAAAGATTTCGTAAATTCGACACCATTCTCAACTTTTCAATAAGAATAACGTGTTGCCTCCAATTTGAAAACTGGTCAATTATCCCCGAAGGGTTTAACTATATTTTCATAACAGACAGAATAACAATGATATAATATGAAGATTTTCTTCGTAGCTGCTTTCGTATTGATCCTCTTCCTGCCCTCCTGCAAACCTAAACCAACCAATTTGGTTACCTACGATCTCAGTCGCACCAACTACACGGAGGTTGTTTTATCCACCGGGACTATACAGGCTGTTAATTCCCTAAGCATTATGGCACCCAGGAATTACGAGGGAGGCATGACAGTTGGCTGGGTAAAACCCGAAGGCAGCCATGTGGAGCCGGGTGATTCCATTTGTGGAATGAAATGCCCTGAAATTTCGAAAATGCTTGATGAGCAGCAGCGGAACCTGGAGATTTTAAAGGCGGATTTTGAAAAGCTGGAGGCTGACAATGCCATGAAGCTTTCCATGCTGGAGGCCCAGCTCAAGGAAAATCAGGCAGGTATGTCGATCAGTCAGCTCGACTCCGTCCAGATGAACTTTGCACCGACTGTAAAAAAGCAGTTGATGAAGCTGGAACTTGAAAAAATGAGGGTTCTGGAGAGGAAGCTTCTGAAAAAATTCCAGGCTGAAAAGGCAATTAACGAAACTGAAATTCGCCAGGTGAAATCGCGGATTATTCAGGCGGAAAACCAGTTACAGATGACCCAGGATAAGGTGAAGGGGTTAACCATTTATGCCACAGCAGCCGGCATTCTTACGGAGGCTCAAATGACAGGCATGATAATGATTGATTTTGGTGATGGAAATCAGATTAAATTGGGAGAATACCCGAAGCCGGGAAGTACGATATGGTCAGAACTGCCTTTGATGTCGATGCCGGATCTGACAGAAATGCAGATAAAAATGGAAGTGCAGGAAGTTGATTATAAGCGGATTGAAAAGGGTCAGAAGGTTAATATGATTGTAGATGCAGCCAATGGCCTGATCACAACCGGATCAATCAAGGTAAAGTCGATGGCAGCAAAAACGCATTACATTTCTGAGGAAGCGCAATTTCAATATTATGAGATCATTGCCAGTGTGGATAGTTGTCATTTGCAGATGCCACCCGGATTAAGCGCCAGATGCACGATCATGATCAACCAGGTAAAGGATACCATAGTGGTGCCTAGCCTGGCGATTTTCGAAAAGGACAGTTTAAAGATGGTGTATGTCGCCCATGGCAACAAGTTCCGCCAGGTTCCGGTAGAAACAGGATTGTCCAATAGTTCTCAAACCATCATCAGCAAAGGACTCTCTGGTAATGAAACCATTGCCCTGGTTGAACCTTCTCAGAATTTCATCGAAAAGAATAAACAATAGCACTCATGAGTAAGAACCTGATTCTTTTATCCTTCCTGCTGCTTGCGGCCTGTAGTGCCAGAAAAGTCCAGGAAGTTCAAACCACCCTGGTAAAACGCGGAACCTTTACAGAAGAACTCACCGAGCAAGGGACCGTGAGGGCGGTGAATTCCGTTGGGATCTCGGCACCTGAGACCTCTTATCGTTATGGAATGCTCAAGATCTCGCGAATTATAGAAGATGGAGAGGAGGTGGAAAAGGGCGATACGCTGGTCATTTTCGATCCCTCGGAATTCAAGAAAGCGATCATCAACTCTCAGCAGCAGCTCGAAATAGCCAAAGCGGAATATGATAAGTTAAAGGCTACTCAGGAATCTGAAATTGAAGATCTGGAAGCTGACCTGGAAATTGCGAGGCTGTCACAGGAGATTTCCAAAATAAATTTTGAACAAGCCGTTTTTGAATCGGAAATCACCCGAAAGGAGATTAATCTGAAGCTTGAAACAGCAAATATCGCTCTTGAGCGGGCCCGGGAGCAGATTGGGAACCGGAAAAAAATCCAGCAGCAGGAACTTTTCCAGAAGAGCCTGACAATGAAGCAAAACACAACCATCTTGAATGAAGCCAATGGCTCAATTAATTCTCTCTTTTTAGTGAGCCCGTCAAAAGGGATCGCCATAATAAGAGAAAACTGGATGACCGGTCAAAAATTGAAGGTGGGCGACCAACCTTATGGGGGGGCTTTGATTGAACTGCCCGACCTATCGGAAATGCAGGTAGAAGTTAAGATCAATGAGGTTGATATATCCAGGATTATTCCGAACCTGACGGTGGTTATTAAGGCTGATGCTTATTCTGATTCAACCTATACCGGCAAAATTACCACGATTGCCAACCTTGCTCAAAACAAGAATTATAATTCGAAAATCAAGATATTCCCCGTTCAGATTTTAATCGATGGCCTGCACAAAAGCTTGTTACCCGGTCTCACGGTAAGCTGCAAAATCAAGGTCCGGGAAATTAAAGATGTCCTTTTTATACCGGTTATGGGCATTTTTAAATCGCAGGGCCTTGAATATGTTTATGTTAAATCGGGATCGGGTTATAAGCGGAAAGAAGTAAAAGTAGGAGCGGTTAATACCGACTATGCTGTAGTAAGTGAGGGACTTGCAGAAAATGATGAGGTTGCGTTGACCGATCCCTTCCTGAACAAGCAGGAAACTAATAAAAACGGCAAAACCAATTAATCCATTGAATATGAAAAAAATCAGGATTCTATTGGTCATTGCTTTGATCAT
>CAIXKO010000694.1 GCA_903919925.1 uncultured Bacteroidota bacterium
AATAAAGCAGGTGTGGTACCAATGCAGTATGGGCCAACTGCGGTAAACAGCGGAGTTGCCAGTGGAATGATGGTGATTGTCAGGGTTGAAGTGGCATCAGTGCAACTACCTGCGTTACCAAGGCCGGCAGCGGTTAAAGTAAGAGTAATGCTTCCGCTGGTTTTATCAGTAGATCCGGGGGTATAAACGGGGTTGAGCAGGGTGGTATCGCTGAAAGTACCATCGCCGGTGGTGGTCCATCTCAAAGTAGAATAGCCTGATCCGGTGGCTTCGCCTAAAACAACCGTAGCTCCGGAGCAGATGGTAAGGCCATTGCCTGCAAAGATTTCAGGCTGCGGAACCACGATAATCGTACCCTGTTCCATTTTGGTACAGCCTTTTACGTTGACCTGCTCAGCAATCAACGTGTAGGTATCGGTATTGTAAACCCAGGGAACTTCAATTTCACTGCCGTAAATGGGGTTACCGTTTTTATCGGTGGCTGTAAATGGGGTTCCTTCTGGTTTGGTCAACGCAATCATGTTGCCACCTGAATCTTTCAGGGTCCAGGTATAAGTGGAATTTTGCTCACCATTGATGCGGTAACTGCGTACAGAACCTTTACAAACTTTATCGATAACATAGCTGCCGGTGGCTGGTGCGGTAGAATCCGGCATCAGTAAACTCAAGTATATCGGGGAACTCCAAGGCAACGGATTAACAAATAAAACGACGGCATTTGAAGAATCTTTTTGATTTCCGAATGAATCGGTTAAATCAAACACACGGTATTCGGTGGTGATTTTAGGTGAAACGCTGATAATAAATGGATTATTTACTGCCATGATCCCTGAGTAATCCTTAACCGTAATGCTATCCTTGTCCTTAATCTGCAGCTTGAAGTTCCATGGCTCAGTTCCGGTTAAGGTTACCAAAAGATCTGAGCTATTACCGAAACAAATCTCTCCGGGATTTAGAGCAAGGATAGCGGTTGGCATAGATTCCAGTACCGTCATCCTGCCCACCTTCAGGTTATTTGTGCAGCCTGCCTTAACAGCAGTAACTTTAAACAAATAGGTTCCGGGCTTCAGCCAGGTGATATTAACCGATGGACCGGTGTTAATTCCGCCCTGGAAAAAAGCATCGCTTGCCGGGCAATTACCTGGAGTCACTACGAAGTTAATCCCTGCAACCTCATTGTACAATTCCCAGGTATAAGAATCTCCGGGAAAATCCTCGACGGTGATCGGAGTGGTTTGACCTGCATAAACGGTGCCCGTCTGGGCCATGGCCGGTGCCATGGACAATACTGCCAGGATCACCAGCAGAATCAGACGGGATATTTGTTTATGCGTTGTCAATTCAGTTTTTCTTTGTCGGTCGTGTTGAAAATCCTTTTCAAAAAAATATGCCTCCGGCGTTTCTCGTGTATATACGCGGGCGTGTGCGTGCGCGCGCATGCGCGAAAATGAAATTGCGCAAACACATTTGAGCGATTGCACATTTTCATCTCCCGAGCCTTATAGCCGGGAGTTTTCCAGATGTCAAACTTGAAGGCGCGCGTTTTTGGCCGGGTAACTTGTTGGCCTGCGCAATTATAGGTAGGTTTTTGTTTTCAAAACTTGCTGCTTCTTCACTCTCGCACCCGCACCCAATCCCACATCCTCACCTCCTCATCTCCCTCACTCCCTCACTCCATCACTCCCTCACTCACTCCCTCTCCTCCCTCACTCACTCACTCCCTCTCTCCCTCACATCCTCACATCCTCACCTCCTCACCTCCTCACCTCCTCACCTCCTCACCTCCTCTTCCCTTCAATCCCCCCACCCGAAACTTCGGGCGGAGGGATATTTTGGGGGCATGAAAAAGCATCTTCCAAATCAGCTAACTAACTGATTATTTCTTTGGTAAAAAGTCAACACCTGGAAAAGTAGGAGTTGTACTGTTGATAGTTGGTCTTGGCTTCATGATATGCAGAGCGATATCATTGGTGAACCCATCGGCCACACCATCTACATGATGAAGATCAGGTAAAGTAACATTGGTTACCCCATCAACAGCAACGGTGATGGTTTGGGGTAAAAGTACTTCCTCTTTGTTGTGCGCAATGGTCACGCGAATAAGTATGCATTCTCCTGCAATACCCACCGTAGTGCCTGTTTGAACATTAACTGTGGAAGGAGTTCCAAGAGTAAAAGCGGCCCATGTGGTTGGAGCATTATTGTAAGCCCAGTCAACGTTAGTAATAGCTTGTGTTCCTGTAATACCGGTTACTGTAAGAGACATATCCCATGACGTGGTGAAATTGGCAGCGGTTACCGTAAAAAAAAGATAGTCGGTACCAAAATCATAGATCACACCAAGTGCACCTACCGTACCGTCATATATTGCAGAAGCAATGTTGGAAACGCAGGTAGAATAAGTTGCGCCATAAGCCTCAACTGTACCAGTTTGTTCCACGTTTGCAATATCCAGCGTAAAAGCATTCACCGGTTCTATCTGATAAACCTTCATGTTCTGCGTGGTACAGGTTCCATCATTGTTCTCAACATAAATGACCACAAATACTGGTTGGGCGGCATCATGTATAAAAGATTTCCATGTGATGTCGATATCCTCACCGCTTGCGGTAGGTTCAGTGATCGTGTTGTTCAATTCTGCTGCTCCTGCAGCGGCGATATGGAGTCCACCAACAGCTTCAGCACCAGTAATGTTTAATACTCCTGTGGTAAGAAATGTTTGCTGCTGGGTTACAATCCATTTGTAGGATTTAGTTCCACCAACCGGTGCAGGTACACTCACCGAATAAGTATACGAGGTACCAGGTACCGGATGCAAAGCATCGTTTGGTAATACAGCAATCGGAATTGCCTGCGGGACCGGACAGGTTACCAACCCGCCTAAAACTGCGGTGGTTTGTCCCAAGACCAATGTTACATTGGCCATCAGGACCAGAATCAAAATAGTAAAAAGCTTTTTCATGATGTAAAAATTAAATTGTATAAGTAGCTGATCTATAGAAAATTAATTATTTTTAAATGAACGCGATAGGTTTGCAGGTAAGTTGTTCAGGGAGGGTAGTACAGAACCCCTGACACCAGAACACTTCACTTTGGACACCGACTTTTTCATAGAACTTTTTTTGCCAGACCTTGTATAGAACCTGCCTCACCTGGCCATTAATTACCATGCCATATAAAAGGTAACCCCGGTTAAAACCCATTTAATTTACTTTTTGACGAACGGATTAAATGTTATAGATCAAGTGCTCTAATTTTGGATAGAACAAATTTCATTACATTCAGAATGCCAATATTTTGATTAGTGTACCAGGAGTTTTAACTTCGTCATGATTTTGTAAACCATTACCATGAAGATTTTTTCCTTTTTAGTATTGTGCCTGCTAATGATTCAGCCCCAGAATTTGAAAAGCCATCCGGTTACTCTTGCAGGTAGAGCCGAAGCACTTCAGGACTCAATACTGATACCTCCTGCTTTTCTCAGATGCGGAGATGGGAAACAGGGTTATGGCCTATATTGGATCGATAAATCGACGGATGAAACAAAATTCAGGATATACAGGGCCGTAAACAGCGCCATGGTATTTACTTTTTTTGTTGATGTGATCAGCAAATCAGGAGCAACACCAGGAACACAGTACTTTTACAAAATCCAGGATGCCCCGGAAAATTTTTATACCTACAAGGTGACATCCGTCGGTCGTACTGGTGAGGGTGATCCTTCAAATCTTGCCTTTATTCCAAGAAGGCCGACAGGTTTATCTGGTAAGTCAGACTCGATTTCTGTGACATTGGATTGGACATACCCTGACGATCACTGGATCAGGTTGATTTTTGTTGAGAGAAGCAATTATCCTGATCGGGACTTTAAGATTATGGCTCCTGTTGTGAGCGAGAATGGGGTAAAGTTTATCGATTATTCGGTTGATAAAAAGGTTGATTATTATTACCGGATCAGGGGTGCGTTTTATCAGAATAACAGGGGCGTTACTTGCTATACCCTACCTACAAATCCGATTGGTCCATATAAAGTGCCTGGAGTTGGTAAGGATTATGATGGTGAAATAACCTATCAGGGACGTAATTATAAGTACAAAACTTTTGGTAAGCAGACCTGGTTGACAGAGAATCTGGCCTATTTGCCGGAGGTTTATCCGGCTGCCTCGGTATCGGTATCAGACAATAGATATTATGTATATGGATACCAGGGCACCAGTGTTGCTGATGCCAGAAAAAATGAGAATTACAAAACTTATGGCGTTTTGTATAACTGGACCGCAGCAACCGGAGGGATTGTCATCAATCCTTCAGACCCGATAGGAGTTCAAGGTATCTGTCCGGACGGGTGGCACTTGCCGGGAAACCCGGAATGGACAGAACTGAATTATGCTTTAGACAGGATAAGGGCAACCAGGGATTCGTTAATCCGCATCGACGCACAAAAGAAGGGCGTAAAAGGTGTTCAGATAATCCAGTTTGAAGGAGATTTTGCTATGCCGGATTTCAAGGAATTTGGCGGACTACCGGGTGGTTACCTACGAAGTGATAGCAATAAATTTGCCACAATTGGCGGGACGGAGAATTATTGGTCATCAACAAACAGAATAGAAACCGATAAAGGAATACATCCCTCAGATGCCGGAAAGGGGTTTGCTTTTTCTGTCCGTTGCATCAAAGGGGCAGCTTTGCCTACTGTTGTAACAGCAGATATTGCTGATTTAGCGGAAACAGCAGTCACCGCTGGTGGCACAGTTACTCATAGTGGTGGCGCTCCCGTTACCACCCGTGGCATATGCTGGTATGCCGTTGATATTCCAACAGACATCAACAATCCAACAACCGGTGGTTCGGGTATGGGGCCATACAATTGCGCGATAACCAGCCTCGCTCCAGGTACCTTCTATGTTTTACGAGCTTATGCAACCAATAGTGCAGGAACGGGTTACGGCGAGCCAAAACAGTTTATAACAAAGGGTAAAGG
>CAIXKO010000695.1 GCA_903919925.1 uncultured Bacteroidota bacterium
AACCACCCTGTTCTTAAGATTTTCAGCCACTTTAGCGCGCATATCATCCGGCACTATACCCCAGAACAATGCGGTGCTCAGTTCCGTTTGAAAACCGCTTCCATATATTCCGGTTTCTCTATTCAGGTACTTTGTGTTGATTGCAGCAGCAATCTTTTTAGCCAGGGCCAGATATTTCTCCTGATCCGCACTTTTTCCGAACAATCCGGCTGCTTTGGATAAAATCAGCGCATCAGTATAATAATAGATGGATGAGGTAAACTCTTTAGGAGTTACCGATTTAACCGGAATCCAATCACCTAAACCCCAATCGGTTAAGCCATCTTTACTAATTTCGGTTATATGGTCCACATATAGCTTGATATTCGCATAAACATCAGCAAGCAAGCGGGAATCACCGTAGAAGAGGTAAATATTCCAGGGGATAATGGCTATTGTGCTGGTCCAGTCGGGTCCGTTGCCCCAGGAATATCCCCAGCCGGCTGTTGGAACAATGGAAGGCAGTACTCCATTAGGCTTCTGCTCATCGCGATGGTCGGCCAGCCACTTTTCGTACACCGTGATTCCGTCAAAATTATATAATCCGGTTTCAATGGCAATCTGGGCATCACCGGTCCAACCATTCTTCTCGCGCTGCGGGCAATCGGTAGGATATCCAAAAAGATTCGACAAATAGGACGCATTGGAGGCGACCCAAATTTTATTTATGGTGGGATTTGAGCAATCGATACATCCTGCCACCGGAACATCGCTGTGCATAAAATAACCGGTTAAACTCTTCTCTGTCAATATTAAAGGCTTATCGCTGCTGACCTCCACATATTGAAAACCCTTGTAATTGAAACGAGGGCTAAAGGTTTCTTCGCCCTGGCCTTTAAGAATAAAGATATCTGTTTGGAAAGGATCGGAATCGCCAACCGGACGGTAATGAACGTTAATATTCGATTGGTCGGCCCTGCCAGTGCTATCGAGTTGTTCAGCATGTTTTAACCGGATAACAGTACCCTTTTCTCCTGAAACGGTTAACCTGCTCACTCCCGCGATATTCCGGCCCAAATCGAATAAATATACGAGATCGCTTATCCGGCGTATGCTCCTGGCTGGTATTTCTTCAACATTACGAACCGGCACCAGGGATTGAGAAACGAGGTTGCCCGATGGTGCAGAAACCGTGGTTGCCGCCTCCCACGCTGAGCTGTCAAACCGGGAACAATCCCAACCTTTTTGTTCCAATCGTGCATCGTAATGTTCAGCCGTATAAATGCTGTTAAAAATGACCGGGCCACCCGAGGTTTTCCAATCGGCTCCCGTAGAAATAGTCTCTGCCGTGCCATCCTGATACGTCAACCGTAGATTCATCAGAAAACACGGGCGATTGCGCCACAGTGCCTTATGAAAATCCCAAACGGCTGTGGATTGGTGGTTATACCACCCATTCCCCAACAATACTCCGATGGTGTTACCGTCAGCCTGAATCAAAGAGGTAACATCAAAGGTTACGTAAAGGTTACGCTTGTCGAACCTCGTATACATCGGGTCAAGCCTATGATTTCCGACTTTATTTCCATTGACGGTCAATTCAAAAAGTCCGGCAGCGGTGATATAGGCGCGAGCGGCTTTTACCTTGCCCCTGCTATTAAAATCTTTCCTGAAATAGGGAGCGGGTTTATAGTTTTGATCATGGGCATCCGATATCCAGTAGCCCTTCCAGTTTTTCATAGATATCATACCCGTTTCAAAACTGGCTACGTTTGAAGGCTTGCCTTTTTTTCCATCCTGATCCCACAGCTGTACCGTCCAATAGTAACGTGTGAAAGGGGCGAAAGGAACTTTTCCATCATACACCACCAGCATTTGCTGACTTTTTGTGATTCCGGAATCCCAAAATTTACCAACGGTTTTTGACACCTCTGAAGAATCAGTACCAACGCAAATCCGGTAAGCGGTTTGAGATGCCCCGGTGCGGTTATCGCTTATCTGCCATTTAAATCTGGGAGCTGCTACATCAATTCCTAAAGGATTTATCAGATATTCAATGGTCAGGTTTTTGGGGTGGGATTTTTCAGCCATTGAAGTCTGCGGAAGCAAAAATGGAATCAGGAACGCAAGGAGAGTGAAGAATTTCATGGAATAATAATTTCCTTAAAGTTCGTAAGAATCGGTATGATTAACCTCGTCAATAATTGGTTGAGCCTTTTCCAGGTCCGCCTCGTTGATAAAAAGGTACAACGATGATGGTGACCCGGAAAAAAAACCTGCGCTGAGTGCGGAATTAAAATCATCTCTGATCATTGCCGGGATTCCGTTTGCTTCCAATTCACCTTTGAGCAGCAATACCTGAATTTCTGTTCCGGTGAAAACTTTGATAATGTCGTTTTTGTTTGTCATTAAAACCTCCATGCCACTACGCGGCTAACTTTTTGTCCCTGAGCCATATCTATTGTGCGCACCTCCGCAGCCCTGGCAATTTCCAGGGATTTGAAAACAGCCGGAAGGTGATCATTTTTCGCTATGAGCGTTGAAAACCATTTACATTGAGATGGAATCCTTGAACTTTGCTGAATCATCCGGCGCACAAAGGCTTCCTCTCCTCCATTATAGCAAAGTTCGATATTTTGACCGCCGAAATTCTGTACCGGTCTGGTATTTCTTCCCTGCGTGAGGTTTAGTGTTTTCCGCCTTGTTGCCGCCGAAGCCTCGGCCATAGAAGAGTGGAATGGCGGGTTGCATACCGATAAATGAAATTGCTCTTCCGGTTGAACAACACCCCTGAAAATATCGGCAGGCACCGGCTGAATCCTTAACTCAACCTTGCTTTGCAAAGAGCTGTTCATCTCCACAATTTTCCGGGCCGACTCAATCGCAACCGGATCAACATCGGTACCCACAAAACTCCAGCCATACTCCTTGCTGCCAATGATGGGGTAAACACAGTTTGCGCCAACCCCAATGTCAAGCACTCTGACTTGCCCGCCGGTTGGAATTTTCCCTTCATTGCCAGTTGCCAGCAGATCGGCCATGTAGTGAATATAATCGGCCCGGCCGGGTATTGGCGGACAGAGATAGTTATCAGGAATATCCCAGCTGCTAATATCGTAAAAGTGCTTCAGCAGCGCCCGGTTGAGGGTTAATACGGCTTGTGGATTGGCAAAATCGATGGATTCATTTCCATATTTATTGGGCGATACAAAGCGCGAAAGATCGGGGCAGCTTGCCGTAAGCGCTTTAAAATCATATCGGAAACGATGTGGATTTCGCGGGTGAAGTCCAGATTTTTCAAGCGTTGGGATGATTATTCTTTTGGCCATTCTTTTAACGCTTTTTCGTTTTCAGCTGAAACATGTCGGCAGTAGTCAGATTACATTGCTTTTTCATCAGCAAACAATAATCCAGGTCGCCCATATTGCTATCGGAATTATTGGTTCCAAAGGCAAACTTCACCCCGTTCTTTTTGGCAAGCTTAATAAACTCCTCCGATGGTAACCGGAAACGGTTATTTATCTCAATGGCTATGTGATTCTTAACAGCAGCATTTATCACCTTAAGCATCCGGGTTCGTGTCCAAAGCTGGTTATAATCGGCTGCAATGCAATCGGGTAAAAAAGTTGGATTCACATAAATATTGATGGGTTCGGTGCTCATTATCGTTTCGATCCGGCTAACCAGATCATCCATAAATAATTGTTTATCCGGCACCGATACCTCCTCCTTTATCCAAAGCCTTACACGCTTTCCCGCACCATCAGTATAGGTCATGGCATCGGTAAAAACGTAATCGAACCTGGCAATTACATCGGGTGAAAACATCTTTACCCATTCGCGACCTTCAGCCTGCATAGCCAGCATAAACGGAGATTCCTTCATGGTTTTTAGCCAGGCAAGCGCAGCACTATCCGTTTGAGTAGGAAAACCCATTCCGCAATTCAATGCAACTCCATAGCGGATACCCGATTGTTTGGAATGTTCAACCGCTTTTTCGTAAGTAAAGTCACCCTTGAGATGCACATGGTAATCCACCAGTGGAAAATCAGACTGGGACTGAGCGGTAAAGCAATGGGCAAGCATCGCGAAACCGAGTATGACAGGAAGTTTTTTCATGATAGCCAAAGATGGGGAAAATAGTTGTGAGTACCGATGACGATTTCTGTAAAATCAAAAACTCCATTGCCTTTGATTATTGTAAATTATTGCCGGTTATTGCCTTTGATTATTGTAATAAATGTATGGTAAACGTGAATACGCAGTTTCCGATTTTTTTGATGAAATCCTTAGTGCAAGATAATTGGCAGATTGCTCCCTAAAATAGTTTTAATTGCTGCTCCTTCAACTTTTCCGGCATAGGTTCCGGTGGTGTGTATTTTGCCCACGGGCCATATTCCGATTGCAGCCGGCGGATCAATGGCCGTAAGGAATTTTTATAGGTTTCAGCTGCATTACCAGTTGAATAAATCTTACTGATCTCCGGATAAATTTCGGGAAAGCTGGCCCTGATCATTTTCATAAAAGGTTCACGTGTGGCACCTCTGAGATGAAGGATTCCAGGGAGCACCATGTTTACCTGATTTTCCCGGGCAAGGTGGTATATTCCATTGAGATTTTCATACGAATCGGTGAGGTGGGGAATAACCGGCATCAAGAGAACTCCGGTCCTGCATCCGGCTTCGCGAAAAGAAGAAAGCATATTTATCCGGTCGTTGGTTGGCGATGAGTTGGGTTCTGTAACCAGGCGGATCTTTTCATCAAGAACTGACGCTGAAACCAGCACATCAACCTGCACCAGCTTTGCTAACTCACTGATCAGTCCGATATCACGCAAAGGCAAGGTAGATTTGGTAACAATAACCAATGGATTCCGGTGCTTGATAAATGTTCGGATAACCTCGGGCATCAGACCATATTTCTCCTCTGCCTGCTGATAAGCATCGGTCACTCCTCCAACATTTACTGGTTGGTGGGTCCAGCTTTTGCGTGCAAACTCGCGATCCAACTGCTCCACGATATTTGTTTTCACGTATATGTCGCCAAAGAAATCGGGGTTATCCAGGTACCGGTGTGAATATCTGGCAAAACAATATACGCAGCCATGCTCACAGCCACGATAAATATTAACATCCCAATTAGTTGCAAATTTTTGCTCGTGGTAATGCAGTGCTGATTTTGCCTGAATTTCTTTGATCATAATTTAATCATCCGGGTGCTCACAATATAATAACTATTCCGTTTGTGGGCACTCCCGTTCCATTTGATATTCGCATTCGGTTAAGATCATCCTGATTTCCGCAACGTTCTCGTGCCATTCTCTAAATTTGCCTAATTTTACGCAAAATCATATTTAATGAAGAAATTTTTCCTGATTGCTGCTGTTCTGGTGGTCAGCATGTCTTTAAGGCTTACTGCTCAAACCGGTTCCGATCTCACCCAATATGTAAATCCGCTGGCCGGAACATACAAAATGGGTCATACTTTTCCCGGTGCTTCGGTACCCTTTGGATTTGTGCAGCTCTCGCCGGATACTGATACAGTCAGTTACGAACTCAATGGAAAATATAATGGAGAGGTGTATCGTTACTGTGCCGGATATCAGTATGATGACCCTACGATTGTGGGATTCAGTCACACCCATTTCAGCGGTACAGGGCATAGTGATCTGGGTGATTTTCTGGTAATGCCTTCGCAGGGGCCATTGAAAATGAATCCGGGTACTGACGACAAGCCAGGATCAGGTTTCCGATCGAAATATTCACATTCAACGGAGAAATCAGAACCGGCCTATTATGCGGTGATGCTGGAGGATTATGGGATTAAAGCCGAGCTCACTGCAACCACACGGGTAGGTATTCATAAATATACTTTTTCGAAAGCCGGACCAGCACATATCATTCTCGATTTGATGGCTGGTATTTATAATTATCCGGAGAAAAATGTTTGGACCTTTCTCCGCGTTGAAAACGATACACTGGTTACCGGCTACCGGCAAACCTCCGGTTGGGCCCGCACACGGACCGTATACTTCGCGATGACCTTTTCAAAGGCTATCAGCCACTACGGCCAACGGAAATACGACCAGGCTGTGTATCGCGGTTTTTGGAGAAAGTTTGATGAAACAAAGGATTTCCCGGAAATGGCAGGTCGGCAAATAAGGACCTGGTTTGATTTTGATGTGAAATCGGGGGAATCGGTGATGGTAAAGTTTGCACTATCACCGGTAAGCACTGTAGGAGCCGTTAAAAATCTTCAGGCCGAGGCTGCAGGATGGAGCTTTGATCAGTTCCGCAAACAGGGTCAGGATCTTTGGAACCGTGAGCTGGGGAAAATCCGCATCGAAACCATCAATGAAGAACAGAAAAGAGTGTTTTATACCGCCCTTTATCATACTTTTCTTAGTCCGGTAACCTTTATGGATGTTGACGGAATGTACAGGGGGATCGATCAGAATGATCATCAGGCTAAAGGATTCACCAACTATACGGTATTCTCGTTATGGGATACTTATCGCGCCCTGCACCCGCTATTTAACATAATTCAGCCAAAACGAAACTCTGATATGGTGAAATCCATGATGGCTCATTATGATCAAAGTGTGCATAAAATGCTGCCGGTTTGGTCGCATTATGGTAACGAAAACTGGTGCATGATTGGTTATCACGCGGTACCGGTATTAGTGGATGCCTACATCAAGGGCAATCTCGATATGGATCCTGAAAAGCTGCTGGAAGCAATGGTGAATACGGCATCCAATACCCGGTATGATGGGCTAGGTTATTACATGATATCGGGTTATGTTCCGGAAGACAAGAACGGTTCATCGGTGTCCAAAACCCTGGAATATGCTTACGATGATTGGTGCATAGCCGAATTTGCAAAAAAAATCGGAAATCAGCCGGTATATGAGCAATTTAAGGCACGGTCAGAGAGCTTTAAAAATGTATATGATCCTGCTATCGGGTACATGAGGCCAAAGCTGTCGGATGGCAGTTGGAAACCCGAGTTTAACACGTTAAGCACCCATGATCAGGGGTTTATTGAAGGTAATGCATGGAATTATAGCTTGTTTGTTCCTCATCAGGTTGATCAGATGGTGGAGATGATGGG
>CAIXKO010000696.1 GCA_903919925.1 uncultured Bacteroidota bacterium
GACCGAACCGGGAAACTGATCGAAAAACTCGATATGACCAAACAGAACCAGCCAGGAACCTATGGGTTTCATCCGCAGGGTAACCGATTTGACCAGTCCGGAAGTGATATCCTTTTTTCGTATTGGAATTATGAGCATTGGGCAAAATTTGTACCTGCCGGATCTGAACCCTGGCAACCTGCTTATGAGATCAAGGTTCCGGTTCCATCATTACCTTCAAAGTTATGCGGAATGAATACCGTTGATCAACTCGATGAATACGTAAAAAAGAATGGGAAGCTCGACTGGGTACGTTTTAGCTTGAATTGGGCATACGTTCGTTTAGTGACCCCATACAACATCGGCTATAATTACCTGATTAACCTGAAAAGCCTAAGAAACTATTATTGGGGCATGGACAAGAAGTTCAATATGCCCGGTATGGGGAGTGACCTGGATGGCGGTCCTCCTGTTAAACCTACTTACTTTTCAGGCGACAATGATTGTGTTGATTTAGTGAATGCCTCCGACTTGCTTGACTACAAAGACAAAGGACTTTACGGCAAAACCACTGGTAATCCCATCTCGCACCAGTCTTTCATGAAAATGCTTGATACAATCAACCCCGATGACAACCCGGTGGTCAGAATTGTATCCCTCAAAAACTAACCTCAACCCCTAAACCCCTCAACCCCTCAACCTCTCAACCCCTCAACCAATAACCCAATCAACCATGCTAACCAACCCTCTTCCCTCTTGCGACTGGCCATCCGGCGATCCACTCATGATTCAATATCACGATACTGAATGGGGCACTCCTGTTCATGACGATCAAAAATGGTTCGAATTCATAATTCTTGATGCGTTTCAGGCCGGATTAAGCTGGCGGACAGTTTTGCATAAGCGGGAGCATTTCCGGGTAGCTTTTGATTTGTTTGATCCGTTAATGGTTGCCAGTTATGATGAGATAAAGGTTCAGGAATTGATGAATAACTCCGGAATCATTAGGAATCAGCTAAAAATAAGATCGGCAGTCATAAATGCCAAGGCCTTTTTGAAGATTCAGGAGGAGTTTGGGAGCTTTGATCAATACATTTGGGCGTTTACTGATGGAAAGGTGGTGCATCATCAATTATCAAATCTGAAAGAGATTCCGGCGAGAACAGAATTGTCCGATACCATTAGTAAAGATCTGATCAAAAGGGGTTTTAAGTTTGTTGGATCTACTATTGTTTATGCGTTTTTGCAAGCTGCGGGAATGGTAAATGATCACTTATCGGGTTGTTTTCGATACCAGGAGCTTGGAGGATGATGAAAAAACAAAAAAAAGTGGTCGATTTTTTTCAATAAAAGCAAAGTTCGTTTATATTTGCAATCCCAAATGCGAGAATAGCTCAGTTGGTAGAGCACGACCTTGCCAAGGTCGGGGTCGCGGGTTCGAGTCCCGTTTCTCGCTCAAAAGATAGCCTGGATGTATCTACCGCATTCAGGCTTTTATTTGACTTCACACACACACTTTTACCACTCGCACACTCGCCTCGCCCAGGTGGCGGAACTGGTAGACGCGCTGGACTTAAAATCCAGTGGCCATTACGGCCGTACCGGTTCGATTCCGGTCCCGGGTACTTTTTTAAATACTAGTAGAGACGGATAGCCATCCGTCTCTACTGCGTTTACAAGGATCCATTTTATTCCCTCATTTGGGTGACCCGGCAGATTCTCCGGTGTTAAAATCCAGCTGGGTTCCTTCATTCCCTGACATGCGATAAACATGGTCTCTAACTTTTTGGGCCCATTGGATTGGCGTTTGCGACCGGTCAAATGATTTCCATGAAATTGGTTTTCCTATCTTGAAACGTACAACGCAATTGCGTTTCAAAAATAATTCACGGGGTAATAATATGAGTTCAATATTGGTCTTTACGCCAAAGGCTCTTCTCAAAAGGTTAATGCCATAGAACAAATTGGAATTTCTTCCATAAAAATAGAAGGGAACGATATCCCTCTGGCAGGCAACTGCCCTGGATATGAAACTTTTTTGCCAGGCACAATCCTGCACTTTGTGGTTATATCGACGGGATACTTCTCCAGCCGGGAAGTGAGTGATGGGTACCTCTGACCGATACACCTTTTCCAACTCGGTAACATAGGCTTTCGAGCTTATTCCATAAGGGTTAACCAAGGCAATATAAGGTCTCAGATTCGGGATGAAGAAAAATGATTCGTTTCCGATAGCTTTAAAAGTTCCATATTTTTCCAGAACAGTTTTGGTTAAGCATAATCCGTCCAGGATACCGAAGGGATGATTAGCTAAAAAAAAGCATTTGCCCTCTTCGGGTAAGTTTTCCAACCCTTCAGGAATTAGGGTGAAATTGAATTCTTCCCTGATACTGCGATGAAATTCAGCACCGGCGCAATCCTTGTATTTTTCAAGAATTACGTTCAACTCATCTTGTTTAATAATTTTTTCAATCAGGCGGATCATGAACCCCGGAAGCTTTTTTAGGAATCTGGATTCGCTTTCTTTTATGCCTGCTGCTATGTCGATATATTTCATATTTATCGGACTGTAATAAGATTTGTCCAGCAGAAGCGATTATAATGATCTAAATTTCAATATTTACCAGGTCATCGTAAGTTGGGGAGGCCTTTAACCTATCGTCGATGTACTTTTCATCGATTTCTTTAGAGAGCGAAACCAACACCTGCTTAGGAATTTGGGTAAAGTCGAGTACCAACAGTCCATCCAGAGCGTCATTGAATTTTGCATCGAGGTTGAAGGCGACAATCTTTCCATTCAAACCCAGGTATTTCTTCAAAAGAACAGGCATACCCATTTCGTCAAAACAAACATCCCTGATATGCTTGTCAAGCTTTCGCAGGTCTTTTGGTCCTTCAAGAAATATTCCCGCATCTACGTTCATTGTTTTGTTTTTGAATGCATTCCGGGGCTTTACAAATTTGGCAAGCTCATTATCAAAATAGTGTAACGTGATATACTCTGTCATCAAGCTGCGGGAAAAGTCGGAAAATCTGCTGCTTAAGCTTACCGGACCCACCAGATAACGATATTCAGGGTGCTTTAAAAGGAAATACAGGATGCCTTTCCATAGGCAAAAAAGAGAAAGTGGTTTTTTTTGATACTCCGAGATGATAAATGAACGTCCTAATTCAATTGCTGAATTCATGATCGGATGGAAACCTTTACTGATCCGATACAGACTGAAAATATAAAACCCTTTGATTCCATACTCCCCGAAAATCTCTCTGCCCATTCCAATCCTGTATGCGCCCACAATCTTTTGCGCTTCGCTATCCCAGATAAACAAATGACGGTAATAAATATCAAATTCATCCAAATCGACTTTCTTGTTGGTCCCCTCCCCAACTTGCCGGAAGGTTATTTCCCTTAACCTTCCTATTTCTATGATAATTTGAGGAATAGCCGATGCAGGAGCGCAGAACACCTTAAATGGAGCAACTTCGAAAACCCGACAGCAATCTTCCAGCTGGTCTACTTCATTCTGAAGGACCTGGACAGGGATCGGTGAAATGATTTTTTCAATTTCCGGTTGCAATTCATTTGCCGGAGTAAAAAATCTCTTTGAATCAGAAGACGTCTCCAATGCATAGGTTCTTGCCCTCAGATATCGGCTATATCTATCGATGTCGCAAAACTCATCCTGATCCTTAACTGATATAGGATTACTGATACGAGCATTAATGGCACCCTGGCTGTTGTTCAGGAACCTGTTTGCTGCGCCGGAAGTTTTCAGGGTGGGATAGATCAATCGGGATAGGTGAAGTGGTAAATTATCGGTGCCTTTAATAAAAACAGGAACCACCGGGACCCGTGAGTTTCGGATACCCTTCAAAACGCTTTTCCTCCAACGTTTATCCGGAGTATCCTCTGTATTCAGGTTATACGATGAAAGGTTTCCACCCGGGAATATACACAGGCAGCCTCCGTTTTGTAAGTGACTGCAGCTGCCAATCTTTTGATCAGAAACATTTGTGGAGTTGGTAAAGGATTCATAACCTGAATCTTCTAAGAAAAGATGATCGGGGATTCCGAATTCCTGAAGAACCGGGTTCGGAAGGAATTTAATATCTGGTCGGATACTGGACAATGCACTGAGCAATAATAAATCTTCCAATCCTCCAAAAGGATGGTTAGAAATGGCAATGAATGGCCCTGTTTTTGGAATGCGTTTCAGGTCTTCATCATCTGTCGCACACGATATTTCCAGAAGGTCAAAAAGGCGGTCAATCCGATCATTCCAATGCTCACCGGAAATGGAGGAGATCTGCTCTCTGGATCGGGTTAGCAACATTAACCGGATTAATATTTTTGAAATATGCATACCGGAAATAGTTTAAACGAAAAGCAACAAAGCGCCACATGATCTTTATATCCCATAAGATTGACGTTGTATTGTGAGCAAACATAATAAAAATACTATTGGAAGTTTTCACTAGTATACCACCTTGCACTTTTAGGCTGTTTTTTCAAACATTTTGAAATCACCCCTATTTAAGGAAGGAATTTTGCTATTATCGCACTTTAAAATTTAACATATGAAAGTGAGTATTCGCGAAGGTTTGTTTAGAATTTGGTATTGGTATGTAAACAGAGTTGACAAAAATGCCGAGGTATTATTCATGAACTATGGACATTGTGAAGGAGGAGCCGGGATTCTTCTGGACGAACAGAACGAGCCCGACCGGTATTCAATACAATTGTACCACCAATTGGTAGGAGGAACCCAGCTTAAGAATAAGGATATCGTGGAGATTGGCAGCGGCAGAGGCGGTGGACTTTACTATCTGACGAAGAAATTTGAACCAGCTACGGCTAAAGGAATAGACCTGGATCATCTTGCAGTTACTTTTTGTAACCGACGATATTCTTTAAACGGATTGTCTTTTTTTCAGGGTGATGCTCAAAAACTAAAGCTCGAAAGTCAATCTTGTGACGTGGTGATTAATGTTGAGTCTTCACACCGCTATCCGGATATGCCGGCATTCCTGAGCGAGGTATACCGGATATTGCGCCCTGGTGGTTTCTTTTTGCTTACCGATTTCCGCTATAAGGATGAAATGGAAGACCTTAAAAAAGAATTGGCTGCGAGTGGTATGTCAATTCAGCGGAATAGCCTGATCAATAAACAGGTAATTGCCGCATTGGATTCAGATGATCATCGCAGGCGCAGATTAGTCGAAAAACTGGCCCCAAGATTCCTTCGCAAACTTGCTTTGAATTTTGCCGGGACAATAGGTTCAGAAACTTATAATCAATTCTTGTCGGGTAAGTATGTGTATTTCAATTATATAATGAAAAAGTCCTGATTGTCCTGCCTGAAATGAAGGGCTTATTGACTAATGTTTGTTGAAATTATCAAATGCTTCCTGATTCCAGTGAATATCCAGTGGATCCGCTGAAAGGAAAAGCACCAGATTGGTAAGATAGGAAACCAAAGAAGCCATATTTTCATAATCCATCCGGTCAGGTTCATCGGTAACCTTATGGATGAAGTTCATGTCATCGGTGGTAACTATGGAAAATGCCGGGATGCTTAATACAGGTTTTTCCCCTGCGCGATTTATTGCAAACGTTGCATTGTCAGATGCCATGAAAACCCAGGGAGGGGATTTGAATTTTTTCGCACGAACCCAATTCGTTTTTTTGTTGTATTCGTCGAGAAGATCACCGAAATCGGTGAATTGGTGACCAGTGAGGAGATATATGTTTTTCCCGAGGGTTGCACTTTCCCCTTCCATCTCAAAATTCAGGTTCAGCTTGATTTGATCCAATGGCATGGGAGCATGGCCTTTGAACCATTTGGAGCCTTGCATTCCGATCTCCTCCCCACTATAAGCAACAAACAGGATGGAGCGCTTAGGCCTGGTGATTGACGATTGTAGTGTTTTGGCCAGTGCCATTACCGTAATCGTTCCTGTTGCATTATCATCCGCACCGTTGAAAATGGAATCTCCGTCGATGGGTTTGCCGATACCAATGTGATCAAAATGGGCTGATAAAATGATCCATTCCTTTTTCAAAACAGGATCTGATCCTTCTATCATCCCGATCACATTGCGCTCTGTAATATCAATCTTGTTCCTGTTAGTGACATACTCCTGGAAGTAACCGGCTTCGGCTGATAGGGGCTTTAATCCTGCTTTGCCAAAAGATTCAGCAATAAAATCTGCTGCTTTTTTCATTTCGGGGGAGCCATTTTTCCGGCCTTTCATTTCGTCGTTTGCGAGGTAAAAGCACCAGGTTTTTAAATCAGATGCAGTAACAGGCTGATTATCCTGTGCATATATCCAGGTTGTGAATACACAAGCCAGGATTGGTAGAATAAATAGTTGTTTCATGGAGCAAATATGGGAAATTGGGAAAAACTTTGCCTCATTTTTATAATTTTGATCGATTAGCTAATTCTTCTATTATGAACAGATCATTAAGAACTTGTTTTATCGCTTTGATACTCATGCCCGCTTTTTTTACTTCCTGCCAAAAGAAAAACCCGGTTATTGAGATTCAAACTCCCAGAGGAAATATTTCAATCGAATTATTCGTAGATAAAGCCCCGGTGACCGCAGGGAATTTCCTGAAGTTAGTAAGGGAACATGTGTTGGACGGCGGGAGTTTCTACAGGACTGTGCGAGGGGTGAATGACACTAACCCAATTAAAATCGATGTTTTACAAGGTGGGACGCAAGGCAAAGACAATATCCCCGATATCAAGCCAATAGCGCATGAAACTACCAAAACAACGGGGATCAGGCATCTGGACGGAGTTGTTTCAATGGCGCGCAGCACACCCGGAACCGCGAAATCTGAGTTCTTTATTTGTATAAATGATCAGCCGGAACTAGATTTTGGAGGAAGAAGAAATCCCGATGGACAGGGGTTTGCTGCTTTTGGTAAAGTGACTGAGGGTATAGAACTGGTTCGACAGATATGGAGAGGCCCTGCTGCCGGTCAGAAAATTGACCCTCCTGTCCGAATCCATAAAATAGTAGTGAAATGAATGAATCACATCCTTTGGCAATCCATTTACCGGAAAAGGGAATGAGAATTCTTCGCTTTCCCCTGACGAGATTATTTATCGCACTGATTTTCGTAACCGCTTTTACCGGCCTGGCATTTGGCCTGTCTTCATGGGTTAGCAAGGATTTGCTGGCTCAGGAGCACAAACTGTTGGCCTCCATCATACAAATGATTCTGACCTGTTCCTTCTCCTGGTTTGGCTATACACTTTATTGCTGGACGGTGGAAGGACGTAAGGTTAGCGAACTGGATATCAGGAATGGATTCCGTCAAACCGGTACCGGGCTTTTGCTCGGATTTGGTTTCATTTCCCTGATTATGCTGATCATGGGGATTACCGGAAATTATCACGTTACCGGCTTTAACTCAATATCTGTTTTATGGCCATTCCTGATTATGTCGCTACAAGCCGGTATAGTTGAGGAAATCCTGAGCAGGGGGATAATTTTCCGGATTGCGGAGGAAGGAATAGGAACATGGGGCTCGATATTATTTTCAGCTTTTCTGTTTGGGTTTATGCACATGGGAAATGCTAATGCCACGGTATTCAGTTCTGTATCGATAGCACTGACAGCCGGGGTTATTCTGGCGTTGCTATACGTAATTACCCGTCGGTTATGGGTTCCCATCGGCTTGCATATTGGGTGGAATTTTACACTTGGAGGAATTTATGGAGCACCTGTTTCAGGTGGCGAGCCGGGTGGAATTCTTGCCGCTCAGTTTTCAGGCTCGGAATGGCTTACCGGAGGTGCATTTGGCCCCGAAGCTTCCGTTATTACGGTTGTGGTATTCGTAGCTTTTGGGATTTATCTGGCCAAAAAAAGCATAAGAGATAATAGCTGGGTTAAACCGATGTGGAGGAAATAGAAATGATTGTAATATCAAAAGCAGGGAAAGAGGATGTTCAGGTAATCGCGGATTTTCAGGTTGCAATGGCTTTGGAAACGGAGGGAATCCAGCTGGACCCGGAAACGGTATATAAGGGTGTCAGCATGGTATTTGCTGATCCATCGAAAGGTTTTTACCTCGTAGCCAAACAGGATGATGAAATCGTGGGGAGCCTGATGATCACTTTTGAATGGTCGGATTGGCGAGCCCGGACTGTATGGTGGATACAATCATTATATGTCCTTGCGGGTTACCGCCGCCAGGGTGTATTTAAGCAAATGTACGCATGGCTACTGGAAAGGGTTAGCCCGGATGATTCAATCGGCGGAATTCGTTTGTATGTTGATTTAACGAACCTGAATGCCCAAAAAGTTTATGAATCCATTGGAATGGATGGCAACCATTATCGGTTTTACGAGTATATGAAGTCGTAGAATTGTGGTGGAGTACCGCCAGGTTATTTTACCCGTATGATCATCATCCCATCAAAAAGCGGGAGCAAAAGGTTTTCAACTCTTTCATCTGCCTGAACATGATCATTAAACCGCATCACTCCGCGGGTAAAATGATCATTTTCCGGAATATCGGTTTCCAGTACTTTCCCGCTCCACAAAGTATTGTCGGCAATCAGAAATCCGCCAGGTCGAGTTTTTTTGAGGGCAGCTTCATAATAATCAATGTATTGGTCTTTTTCACCATCGATAAATACGAGATCAAACAACATGTTGAATTCGGGAATTATGGTAAGAGCATTCCCAATATGCAGATGAATTTGGTTTAGATGAGGAGACTCCTTAATCCAACTAATCAGGTAAGGCTCAAGTTCATCGTTGATTTCAATGGTATGGAGTTCTGAGCCATTTGGTAATCCCTCCGCGATTGAAAGTGCCCCATATCCGGTAAATGTTCCGATTTCCAGCACCCGATCGGGTTTGATCATCCGGCATATCATCTCAAGAAATTTGCCGGTTAGATGATCGGAAGTGCGGCGGGGATGATGGATCTTAACATAGGTGTCACGAAAAAGCCGGCTAAGCAGCTGACTTTCGGTAGTTGTATGATCGAGAACATACCGATCCAGCTTTGGGTGAGTGATTCCCTTATGTTTAAAATACTGGCTCATTTGAAAATCAACATCGATAATTTGTCAGAAGCAAGAACTTCATTTGCTGTTTCAATGAGTTGATCAGCAGTAATTTCTTCGATTTTTTGTGCGATCGTTTCCATTGAATCAAATCTGTTGAACAGCATAATACTTTTCCCCAAAGTAAAAAGGAGATTTTCTTTATTATCTGTCGACATCGCGATTTGCCCGAGAATTTGGTTTTTTGCCCGGCGCAGTTGAAGTGTTCCTAATTTTTGGGTGCGCAACAGGTTTAACTCCTTGTGGACTAATGAGATGCTTTTGTCCAGCTTTTCAGGATCAGTGCCAAAGTAAATGGTAAGAACGCCCGTATCAATATAAGGAGTGTAGGTTGATTCCACATTGTAGGCGTACCCATGCTTTTCGCGAAGGGACATGTTCAGCCTCGAGTTCAGCCCCTGCCCACCCAGCAGGTTATTGAGGAGTATGAGATTCATGCGCCGTGGTTCCATGGCGGGATAGGCAATATTCCCTATTACACAATGGGCCTGGAAAGTATTCAGCTGCCTGGTAACCTGGTTTGGTATGTAGCTGATAATAGGAGATCTTTCTGTTTTGCGGACTTTTTGTTCCACCTCGCCAAAATATTTCTCAATCATTTTGATCAGACGGGGAAATTGAATTTTTCCGACTGAGCAGATCACCATTTGATCGGTATCGTAAGTTCGCGACATAAAATCGCGGATTGCTTTTTGATCAAAAGTTTGCAGTGTATCAGGAGTTCCCAGAATATTCCTGCCAATGGGATGAACCGGATAAATCAGCTCCTCAAAGTCGTCGAAGATTTGGTCCGATGGGTTATCTTTATATGAATTGATTTCATCTGCAATCACTTCGCGTTCTTTTTCCAGCTCATTTACAGGAAAAGTAGAATGGAAAATGATATCAGAGAGCAATTCAATTGCCCGATCATAATGTTGGGCAAGAAAGCCTGCATAAAAAGCTGTTTCCTCCTTGGTTGTATATGCATTGATTTCACCTCCGACATCATCGAGCCGGCACAATATATGATAGGCTTTTCGATGAGTGGTGCCCTTAAATATCACATGTTCAATGAAATGGGCAATTCCGTGTTCTTGTTCAAGCTCGTCGCGTGAACCGGTATTCAGCAAAAGCCCGCAATAGGCCACTTCATTGTTTGCTGGCATATGAACCAGCCGGATTCCATTTTTCAGGGTGTGAATAAAATACTCCATTTCAGCTTATTAATAGGGGTGCAAAGATATAAAATAGGCTATATACCGATAGTTTTTTTAGCTGGATATTGGATAAGAACAATTTTTAGTATACATTTGTTGCCCGAAAGAAATGGTACCATAGCTCAGCTGGTAGAGCAACGGACTGAAAATCCGTGAGTCCTTGGTTCAAATCCGAGTGGTACCACGTAATATTGACGGTAATATTTAAGAGCCTGGGTGTTGTCCAAGGCTCTTTTTTTATATTGGTAGCGGTAGCGGTAGTTGTTGCATAGTAGCTTTGGATCATGGCTGGCCCTCCTGAAATGATGAAGCCTCTTCCTTCAAAACCTGATCTCCTAATGGTCTTAAGTCTTACTAATTATCAATTAATCAATCCTTTGGTTGCCTTTACCACTCCTGATAAATTTTCTAAAATGATTCGTTGTATCTTGCGGCAAATATCCCTGTCAGTCCAACGTTATTAAGTATTGAACAATTGCTCATTTATACGGTTTAACGAAACGTGCCGATTGTAAAACCATTGATTTTTTGTCGGACAAAGTTTTTTAAATATTTTTAGGTGTTTCAAATTAAGTGATTGTGTTAAAAACCATCAAAAAGTTTTTTTCTGATACAGACCTCAGTAAGAATCTGTATGTTCTGCTCATATGGCGCTTTATTGTGGTCATGTTCCTGTTTTCAGTTTGCCGGGTAGCCTTCTACCTGATCAACAAAGGCTACTTCCCCAATACCACCTTTCCAGGCATGATGCGGCTAATGGGTGGAGGGTTTATTTTTGATGCTTCAGCAGTTCTTTATACTAATTTGCTTTATTTCCTGTTGTTTTTGCTCCCTTTCAACTTCCGGTATAACCTGGTTTTTCAAAAATCCATGAAGTTCCTATACCTGATCACCAACAGTGTGGCTCTAATGCTGAATTGCTGCGATTTCATTTATTTTCAATTTGGCTTTCGCCGCACCACTGCATCGATTTTTACGGAGTTTAAAAATGAGACCAATGTAGTCGCTTTGTTGCCAAAAGTAGTGGTAGGTTATTGGTATGTTGTTCTCATTGCCGTTGTTCTGATCACGATACTTTACTTTGCTTATGGCTCGATCCATCAATCGGAACCTGTCAGGAATCAGAAAAATGGTCTTCGTCTTTCACCATTACTTCGGGGAACCTTTTTGTTTCTTATTTTTTCAACACTGATTGTAGGAGGACTCCGGGGTGCTTTCGGGTATCGCAACCCACCCATAACTCTCAGCATGGCAGGTAAATATATTCGAGAACCTTTGGAGGCAAACATCGTGGTAAATACCCCTCTAGCCATTTACCTTACCATCAAAAAGCCAACTCTTACCCGTGAAAGCTATTTTAATGACAGCGTGGAAATGGATAAAATTTATACACCCATTCATCACCCAGTTATCAGCGCTCCTTTTCAAAACCAAAATGTTGTCATCCTTATTTTGGAGAGTTTTGGCTGTGAATACACTAAGAGTTTTGGACATCATCTTAACGGTGGTACTTATGAAGGCTATACTCCCTTCCTCGATTCGATTATCGCCAATGGACGCATGTTTACCCAATCTTTCAGTAACGGTAGGAAATCAATAGATGCAATGCCATCAGTGTTGGCAAGCATACCAATGATGGTTGAGCCCTATATACTGACAGATTATGCAAGCAATGAAATCAATAGCATTGCTTCCCTGCTCAACGGGAAAGGGTACCATTCGGCCTATTTTCATGGAGCGCCAAATGGCTCACTTGGGTTTGATACTTTTACTAAAAAAGCCGGTTTCAAGGAGTATTATGGTATGAATGAATACCCCAATAAAACTGACTTCGATGGATCATGGGGCGTTTGGGATGAAGAGTTTTTTCAGTTTTTTGCCAATAAAATGAATAGTTTCCAACAACCATTCTGCACCGCATTGTTTTCAGTTTCCTCGCACCACCCATTTGAGGTGCCGGAAAAATATAAGGGAAAATTTAAAAAAGGACCCGTGCCGATTCTTCAATGTATCAATTACACTGACTTTGCATTAAGGAAGTTTTTTGAGACGGTATCCCGGATGCCCTGGTATAATAACACACTTTTTGTGATTACCGGTGATCACACCAGCCAATCAGTTTTTCTGGAATATAAAACGAATATCGGGGCTTTCAAGGTGCCGGTCATTTTCTATAAACCGGATGGAAGTTTGAAAGGTGTGGTGAATGACCTGGCGCAACAAATTGATATTATGCCTTCTATTCTCGGATATCTGAATTACGATCAACCCTATTTCGCCTTTGGACGAAATCTTTTTGAC
>CAIXKO010000697.1 GCA_903919925.1 uncultured Bacteroidota bacterium
ATCAATCCCGGAATCCATATTCAGCAAAGCAGCATTGCGGTAGGGGTTGAAAACGGGAAACGTGATGCGTGAAACGTGAAGCGAAAGAGGGGGCGTACCCATTTTATTTTTAAGCGGTCAGTCACCTCAAAAGTACGCTCTGCGGTTCTCTACCGCTTCCTCCGCGGCTCTGCGGTAAAAAAAGAATTAACCGCAGAGGACCGCAGAGATTTACGCAGAGGACCGCAGAGAAATCACGAAATTAGTTAATTATCAGTGTTTGAATCAGCCTGGAATGGCTATTAAAGAAATGTCGAAATTTATGCCGTTTCTGGTATAAGTCGTTTTTGCAAGATTTCCCAATAAGTCTACCGGTCCACCATCCGTTCACTGCCTTCGGAATACCGGTGTCCCAGAATTTCAATCTGACCGGCTGTCCTTTCAATGTCAGTCAGCTCTTCAGTTGACAGCTCGACGGAAACTGCACCGGTGTTTTCTATCAGTCGCTCAGGCTTGGTAGTGCCAGGAATCGGAACGATCCAGGGTTTTTGGGTGAGTATCCAGGCCAGCGCAATCTGGGCCGGAGATACATTCTTCTGGTCCGCCACCTGCTGAAGAAAATCAACCAAAGCCTGATTAGCCCTGATATTTTCAGGAGAAAACCGGGGAACACCACTACGGAAATCAGATTTACCGAATGTGGCGTCATCCTTAATTTTCCCGGTTAAGAAGCCTCTGCCTAATGGACTGAAGGGAACAAAGCTAATGCCCAGCTCTTCGAGAACCGGAAAAATCTTGGTTTCAGGTTCGCGCCACCAGATTGAATATTCACTCTGGACGGCTGCCACAGGTTGAATGGCATGAGCACGACGGATGGTGTTGGCGCTGGCTTCGGAAAGTCCAAAGTGCTTGACTTTACCCTCCCGGATCAGCTCTTTAACCGTTTCGGCTACCTCTTCAATGGGTACGGTAGGATCAACCCGATGCTGATAAAGCAGGTCGATGGCATCCACTCTCAGTCGCTTCAACGATCCTTCAACAGCCTCCCGGATGTGTTCGGGCCGGCTGTTCAAAGCAGAGGGATTCTCGGTATCAAATCCGAATTTGGTGGCAATCACCACATGATCGCGGATAGGTGCCAGCGCTTCGCCAACCAACTCCTCATTGGTAAAGGGACCATAAATTTCAGCAGTATCAAAAAAGGTGATTCCAATTTCGTATGCCTGCCTGATCAGCTTAATCGCTTCCGATTTTTCAACGGCCGGACCATACCCAAAGCTTAATCCCATGCATCCAAGGCCTAAGGCGGATACCTTCGGTCCGTTGGTTCCTAATTGTCTTATCTTCATTTTATATTGGTTGATTTTGGATAAAAATAATAAAAAACCGGGAATTGATCAACCGGCACAACAGGCCAAACTTCAATCCAAGGAAACAATACCACTGGCCTGGAATATTCGAAAGCGAAAAGCGCAGGCAGTCAGTTTTCTTATGTTTTGCAAAGGTGAGAGTCCACCGGAATCGGGCTCTTGCATTTGGTAAACGAGTTGATTTGTGGATTTGAAATATTCTTACCTTAGTGGGCATGAATAAGCGTCATGAAATGCCACCGATCGGATGCCAGTTTGTTGATCGATTTGGAGTCGATCAACATGGTACATTGCAGGGAATTGGTGGTTTTTGCCACCCTGCATCAGTTATGAGTAAGGCTCAGATAAAATCAACTGGTTACGCACATTTCTGTGTTATAGACAATGGTAGGACCACCTGGAAAATTAAATAGAAGAGAATGTATTACTACAATCATAAAAAATATTTTCCTAACGATGTACTGGTTTACATTGAAGAATTCGACAAGGAAACAGGAACCGTGTTGTTTGATTTCTTGGATTCGAACGAGTATAGGTCATTCACTGAATTTGGAGGTGTGAATTATACAATATCAAATCCATCAATGGTTCTCATTAATAATTACAACCAAAGAACTATACAGGAAAACACTATTTATGCAATTAAAAGAAATGTAATTGATAGTTGGCGTGAGTTGAATTTAATCAATTCAGAGAATCAAAATTCATTTCTTATTGGCTACACGATTGAGCTATCATCAGATAATAATCAAGTCTTTTTTGAATCGGTTTCATTAAATGATTTCTTGGACTATTTTCTGAATTACTATATGAGAGGAAGAGGAAGTTTGAAATCTCTTCCAATCAAAATAAAAGGAAAATTAAGTGTAACTGTTAGAAATGTGGGACAAGGCAATTGGGATGAAATAAATGAAGATGATAAAACGAAAGTTGTTTTTGATGCAGGTGCATCAATGTACGCAACAAGAACTGATATTAGAAACATAATAGGATATAGAGCAAATAAATATTCAACAGAAAAGCCCGGCCTTATATTATCACATTGGGATAAAGACCATTATCATTCGCTAGTTGGTATGACGGATGCGGAATTAGCAAACTTTTCATTTTTCATTTGTAGGGATAGAGTTCCAAACCTCACAAGCAGAATTTTATTCGGGAGAATCATTGCAGCAATAGGTACGGCAAATACCTATACAATTCCCGCAGAACCAAGAACAACAAGAGGTGGTCATACACATTTAATTCCATTGATGCCAGTGACAAGTCAATTTATGATTTACAATGCACAATATCATAAGAATAGAAATATTTCAGGCTTAGTCGTCTCGTTAAAAACAAAATCCTCAAGCATAATATTATCAGGTGATTGTCATTATGAGCAAATCTTTGTTGATGTTTTGCATCATTTAGATTATAAACATAAACATCATTTAGTTGTACCTCATCACGGTGGAAAAGCAGGAAAATACATCTATAATTTACCAAGAAATGTAACCCCAGACAAAGCAATAATTTCTGTTGGACCGAACAATTATGGACACCCTTTGCAAAATTACACAAGAGCTTTAGCCCTAGATTATTTTAACGTTCAGAAAACACAAACAGTAAAAAGCGACATTACAATAAATTTATGAGCAACAACAAATCAAGTATAGTAAACAAGCCAACCCAAAGACCAAATATTGCAAAAGATGTTCTTCCTCCTCATTGACCCAAAAAGAATTTCAAAATCTTCCCCCAACGCTTAATAAAATAAAAAACACAACGCTGCGCCGAAACACAATGACAACAAAACTCAATATTGAAAATGGTTTGCAAGGACGTTGTACAAGAACCACTGGCTGTAACAGCAGCTACAAGAAATTGGCGGTTCAGTGGTTAAATGAACCCTTGTGCTTCTTAATAAGTTCAATAGCGGCAGACAGTTTTCGTCTCCGGAATCGACAACTTCTTGTAGGTGCAAAACGTTACAAGCCATTTTAAAGACAACATCAAAGTAAAAGATAAAATTATGCCAAACAGAATATTTAGTTTAGAAAGAAATGATGAAACTGTAAGTAGTTTTTATACGCTAAATGATTTAGTTTTAATGATAAACAATAGACTGAACTTTGAAAATCAAATATCTGAAGCTTATATAAGGCAGAACTTTTATGATTTAATTCAATTAATTGAGAATATCGAAGTAATTGATGAGCGAAATGGATTTAAAATTATATGGGGGCCGACGGGCGAAAGAAGAATACCTACGGACTGGAAACTTCGACCTTTGGTGGCGAATCATTATGAATTAGTTTTATACAATATTTTCATACGTGTTGTTGGTACTGGGAATGTTAAGGTTCAGTATCAAATTAAGGGTGAGGGTCATCATTTTGACTTTATGATTGAATATGAAGGTGAAAAATATTTAATTGAATTTGAAGGTATTGATCATTTTAAAGCAAATCGGCGTGGTGTGACGATTCATCCTTTAGAACAATTAAATAGTTTTAATAACCCTGATTTTAAACTGATTATTTGGCCATACTGGATACAGAGATGTGAAATGAATTTGAAGGTGGTTTTAGGTTTGGAAATAAATGGCTTAGGAGCAATATGGGGGGCGGATTATTTTTACAATGATTTTCCGTGGCAAGACTCCAATAATATAATAAAAACACTAAATGCTCAATTTAATATAGAAAGAAATGGAAATATTGGGTATATCTATGGCCCAGATGAAAATAGAAATTATCCTGAACATCCTTTTATTAAAGGTAAGATTTTGAATAATATAGCACCTTCCTGGACTATTGAAAAGTTTATTCCAAAGGGAACCTTAAATAGTATTGAAGATAGGAATTATTGGCTGCCTGACAGATTGAAAATCAAATGAAAACGGCTTGAAAAATTGTTTATACAAAATAGACGTGACAGTAGTAAATTTACTGGTTGTAGCTCGCTTTAAAATAGTAACGGTTTGATAAGTTTGAAACTCGCAATCGCCTATCTTTGTCTTTACTTAACGTTATAATTAAAAATCTTGCAGAAAAGAAAGACTTCAATGGCAAAACAACAAATTGAGACAGACCTTTTATTATTGTAATGAGAATGGATTGTTAGACAAAAAAAATGAGAAATTGAAAGACATGGAATTACCTTTTAAAATTGACGGGTTGCCGGTAAACTTTTCGAGTCCTAACGAATTGATATTAAAATGGGAACAAATAGAAAAGCACTACAACTCCGCCGTTATGGGCCAATAGTAACACTAAAAGCATTGCATAGAGCGGGAAAAATAAACAGAAGGTTAAGATAAAGGAGGAATAGATGAAAATAGCAAAAGTTAGTTTACATAATTTCAGAGCCGCAAAAGAGCTTGATATAGAGTTGCACAAGCAGATGAATCTGTTTGTTGGGGTGAATGGTGCAGGTAAATCTACCGTGCTTCAGGCAATCACTTACGCACTCCTTGCACTGGTGAGAAAAGTACATAATTCAAAGAACGGTCGTGGGCTATTTCAGGTCTCAGATATTCATCGGTTTGAAGACCAGGCTACGGTCGAAATTGACTTGGTATTTGGGAAAGAATCTTATTCATGGAATATCGAGCGCACTCGTCCCGGTGGTAATAATCTGGTGGGCGAAAAACACGAAGAGTTAAACCAGCTCGCAAAAGTTCTCAAGAAAAGGTACAAGGAGGAAGAGTCTCTTCCTGTTTTGGTGTATTATCCAGTAGGACGTGTTATTGAGAGAAACACAATACCCGGATACAGACATGATTCCCAGGATGAGCAGGTTGATGTGTATAATGATGCATTAGAAGGTAAACCTAATTTTCATAATTTTTTCCGCTGGTTTAGGGATCAAGATGATTTTATCAATCAAAAATCACTATCTCGTTCTCACTGGATGAAACAGAATAACACAATGTTACGCCGTCGCATCACTCAAATTATTGAGAGCTTCGATCAGCTTTTTACAAAAGATGACCCTGAATTCCGTTTTTTTAGAAAAGAGCGAACGCGTGAGATGGATTTCCTTCTTCATGAACCGCGCTTTCTCTTTCGTGAAATGAGTGAAATGGTTCGTAAGTCTGGCATGAGACATCACAAGTCTGATGTTTTTGATGAGGTTCTTCATGAGCTTGACTACATGCTTCATAAAATGGATATGCTATCCAATGAAGGTCGGGATTTTCTGGTAGATTCAAAAGGGAACTTGCTTGAAATTTTATCACGAGTGCTTTCGCTCATTTCCAACATTAGAGTGGACCAGGATGAAGATGAAAGGATGCTTAATAGTGTCTGGCAAATGTTTATTCTTTCTTTTGAGCTTGGTCTATGGTGGCTCAGTGACGAAGGACATGCTCGCTTGGTTCGGGAGCTTACCAGTGTTTCATGGCCAACACGTCAGTCTGCTTTAATCGAACTCGATTCTCAGGACTTTAAAGATAAAATCGTTGGGACCGTACAAAATATCATTGAGAAAGACATCCGTCGACGCTCCACAGCTCAGAATAACTTTGGCAAAGACATTCAGAATGTTTCCCGTGCTATTGAACAGTTTGTTCCTGAATTTTCAAATTTACGTATCAATCGCAGTGAGCGTGGATCAGCGCAAATGCTGGTTGACAAACATGGCCGGGAATTTGACATCGGACAACTTTCCGACGGAGAAAAAAACCTGATTGCTTTAATTGGAGATATAGCTCGTCGTTTAACAATTGGAAACCCTAAATCGAACGATCCTCTAAAAGAATCGGGAGTAATTCTTATTGACGAAATCGATCTGCACCTTCATCCCAAGTGGCAGCGAATCGTTGCTGAAAGGATTACCGAAGTATTTCCCAACTGCCAATTTATTATTTCTTCTCATTCACCTCAAGTAATAAGTCATATCAGACCTGAATCTGTATTAATTCTGAAGCATGATGAAGGAACGATTTCCAAACACTTTGTAAATGAGTCCTATGGTAAAAGTTCAGACCGAATTCTTGAAGATATCATGGACGAATCATCTCGACCCAAGTACATTGATGATGAAATCAAATTGATTTTTAAGCTTATACAGGAAGGAGCAATTCACGAAGCGCAGGATAAGATCACAGCATTGCACAATTCTATTGGTGAGGATGGTGATCTCGTAAAAGCCGGAGTGTTAATCAAACGGCGGGAGATTATCGGAAAATGAGGTACATACAGAAAGATACAGAGCCACAATTGTTTTCTGACTGGAAGGCTCTTGCTAATGAAGATTGGCAACCCACATACGGGAATCTAAAAGGTTCAGAAAAGAGAGACGTTTATCAATCCCTTCTTACGGAACAAGGGCATATTTGCTGCTATTGTGAGCGGGAATTGATTGCTGATGATTATCACATTGAGCACTTAAATCCACAATACTTACGTGCTGGAGATGACTTAGACTATGCAAATTTTATTTGTTCCTGCCTAAATCAAACTGCCAAGGGTGTTCCATTACATTGTGGTAAATTAAAAGATGACAAGATAATTCCTGTACACCCTCTTCAGGAAGACTGCCAATCAAAATTCACCTATACTGCTATGGGTGTGATTGATGGAGTCGATCAAGTCACGAAAGATACGATTAGAATTCTGGGATTAGATATTGATAAATTGACAGATATGAGGAATGATGCCGTATCACCATTTCTTAGTGATGAAATTGACTTGGATCAATTTCAATCCTTTATTGCGGGATACATTACTCCTGACGAAGATGGCAAAAGAAATGCCTTTTGCTCTATGATTGAATTCTTATTCAAAGACTTTGTGGAGGTTCGCTAAATGGTACCCCCAGATCAAATAAAAGCTCTTAATCGCACCCACTTTGCAAAGCTACCAATCTATCGGATGCAATGCTTACAGTAGGCCTGATCAGATTACCAAATTGCAAGATGCCAAAAGCACCGATTGATGAAATTGAATATATTTGACACAATAGAATTGACAACCATAACAAAACCAAGCTTTATGAAAAAGTACATTGGATCTGTTTTTTTCGCACTGGCGGTTTTTACCCTGGTACCGGCGTTTTCATTGGCGCAGCAGGGTGGCGGAACTCCCAACCCATTAAAAGTGACTATTGAGGATATCACCGGGAATCCGGG
>CAIXKO010000698.1 GCA_903919925.1 uncultured Bacteroidota bacterium
AATGGAAATGCTCCGATCGGAAAATGGTTGGATCATGCCGATGTACCTGCGCATGGGAACTTACTCCTATAAATTCATTGTGGATGGAAGATGGATGACCGATCCCGATAATCCGGTGATGCGGGGAGATGGACGGGGCAACCAAAACTCATTTATTGGTTTTGGTGATTCCACTCTTTTTCGCCTGTCTGGACACGCAGATGCACAGCAGGTTGAGTTGGCAGGCAGTTTTAATAACTGGCAATGGGGAGAGTTGATTATGGAGAAAACCACTTCCGGATGGCAATTACCTTATGCCCTCGGACCAGGCAATTTTGAGTATAAATATATCGTAGATGGCCGGTGGATCACTGATCCGGCAAATCCATATACAACAGGATCGGGCGATGAGGAGAACTCCTTTTTAGCCATAAAGCCGACTCAACTTTTTGTTCTCAATTCCTTTCAAACCGCTAAACGAGTGATTGTCAGCGGGAGTTTTAACGGCTGGCGCGAGGATGGGTACCGTATGGCTATCAGCAATGGCCGGTGGGTTTTTCCCATTTGGCTGGCTCCGGGAAAATACACCTATAGGTTTATTGTAGACGGAAAATGGACCACCGATCCGGAAAATCCGCTGTGGGAACCTAATGAAAAGGGGAGTAATAACTCGGTGGTTTGGGTAAAGTAGGGGAGAACGTGAAGAGCGTGAAGAGCGTGAAGAACGTAAAGAACGGGAAGAGCGTGAAGAGCGTGAAGAGCGGGAAGAACTTGAAGAGCGGGAAGAACGTGAAGAGCGTGAAGAAGGTAATGGGGGTGAAGGTTGAAAAGGGGCAGAATGGTGCCTGGGTGGAGGCGGATACTGGCGGGAACGAGGATTGGCGAGGATTTTTTTGGCCTAAACGGAGTCATGAACCAATAAGTTTTCCACGTGGTTTTTGCGTCATGATATTTTACTAAATTGCGACTTGTTCCGTATCATCCTTCATGTATCACGCTTCAAATATTCCGAATCACGCTTCACGTATCACCTAATCCGTTTTCCAAATAAACCTTCAATCTCAACCCCATGCTCTTCGGCCTCCACATCATCGACCTGGTTATCATTCTGGTTTTCATAGTAGTGATGCTTTATATCGGCAAGCAATCCGAGAAAAAGAATAAGGATACTGACGATTTTTTTCTGGCCGGCAGAAAGCTGGGCAAGGCTTATCAGTTTTTCCTGAACTTTGGTACTTCTACCAATGCCGATCAGGCGGTTGCCGTATCACGCGAGGTTTACCGGCAGGGTATCGGGGGGATGTGGATACAATTTCTTGTATTGTTCTTAACGCCATTCTATTGGTTTTCAACTTTTTTCTTTCGCCGTGTGCGTCTAACCACAATCGGTGACTTTTTTACCGAGCGGTTCAATAGTAAGTTTCTTGGCGGGAGTTATGCTGTTTTTACCTTGTTGATGGCTCTGTTAGGAGGCGGTGTCGGTTACATGGTAGCAGCAAAAACCATGGTAGCGATGACTCCAAAGCCGATCGAAGTTTGCACCCCGGACGAGCAGCGAAGCATATCGGAATACAAAGAATTTCAAATACTCCGGAATGAGCTGGCCGCCGGATTATCAGCCGATAAGCAGGTCCGGTTTGAGCAGCTTAGCGATAAAAACAAAAAGGGCGAATTACACTCCTTTTTTTCTTACACTAATGAAATTTGGTTTTACCTGATTTATGCATTGGTAGTGGGTATGTACACCATGATGGGCGGATTCCGGGCAGCAGCAATCACCGATGCCATACAAGGAATCCTGATCTTAATCTTCTCATTGATACTGATACCTGCCGGGCTTCATAAGGTTGGCGGCTTTTCAGGCTTACATGCCACCGTGCCTGACTATATGTTTCAGCTTTTTGGCTCGGCTACCATGAGCGAATATGCCTGGTACACCATTTTGGCCATGTCGCTGGCCAATCTTGTTTCCATAGTGGCGGTGGTAACCGGGATGCAAACGGCCGGCTCGGCACTGAATGAGAATGCAGCCCGCATTGGAATGCTCACCGGTATGTTCACCAAACGCGTAATCATGGTTTTCTGGGCATTGGCCGGACTGTTGGCTATTGCCATTTATGGCGGCACGTTAAGTGATCCGGACCTGATATGGGGATTTATGACTAATGATCTACTGCTTCCCGGTGCCATCGGGTTGATGCTTGCCGGGATACTGGCCGCTAACATGTCAACGCTTAGCGGAACCTCAATTTCCTATGCAGCGCTGTTTATCAGGAATTTGTATAAGCCGTTTTATCCAAATAAATCGGAAAAGCATTATCTGACGGTAGGGCGTGTGGTTATTGGAGTTACCCTGTTGGGTGGAATCGGTATCGCTCTGGTAGTGGATAACCTCCTGGAGCTCTTTCAGTATATTATCTCTATTCCGGCCATTTTCGGAGCCTCTATCTGGCTGGGTTTCATGTGGAGAAGGGTGACAAAATGGGCGGTCATCATTCAGGTAACAGCCTGTTTGGCCATTTATGCCGTGATCCCAAATCTTTTTCCGGCCATTAAATCCATCAAACACAATCCGTCGCTGATAGTTGAAACAAAACCCAGGGAGGTTACTTTAAAAACAAAAGCGTTGCAAACTGATGTTACTTCGGGAGCTGCTTTGAAGATTGGACAAAAGATCGAAAAAAAGGTTACAGTGGCACCGGTGGGAGTGTTCTTTGATAAAGTTGCACGGGAAAATCCCGAAGACCTGAATTCTCCGAAAGTAGGTGTCGACCGTTTTCATGCTGAAATATGGGTGATCAGCTGGTTTGGGTTCGATATGACCCACTTGTCAAAAGCTCAATTGGTTGCACTCCGTTTTTTCTTTGATGCGCTGTTTCCATTCCTGCTCCTATTCCTTCTATCATTTGTTACCAAGCCATTATCAAAAAACCTGCTCGACAATTTTTTCGCCAAACTGCATACCCCGGTTCAAGCCACACCGGAAGAGGATGATGCTGCCCTGGTTAGGGCTCGTGCAAATTTCGGGCAGTTCGAACAGGAGAAAATATTTCCGCACAGTCAATGGGAGTTTCGCAAATGGAAACGGGTAGATTATATCGGTTTTTTTGGTAGCTGGGTGCTTGTGGGGTTGGTGATTTTACTGTTGTGGACGGTGGTGAGTGTGAATTGAATAGCCGGCCGATGAAGATTGGCAGTCAGATGAAGGTTGGCACGCGGATGAAGAATGGCACTCGAATTTGCGCGGATCACTGCGTGAACGCGGATTGACGCGGAATTTTTTGTTTGAGAATGTTGAAATGGATTCACTTTTACAGGGTTGAACTTAATCTTGAAATTCTTATGAAAAATCTATTCCTCCTTTTACTTCTGAGCGTGGCGATTTTTGGCTTTAATTCGTGCGAAAAGATTGCAGAAGAAAATAATAACGGGGATACTTCAGAAGCTGGTACAGGGAATAATCTGAAGGCAACAGTGGTTTCCTATGACAATTTTTACGATGGTATGGATTGGACCTTTACCAGCAGTCCTGCTATCCCGGCAACCTCAGGAACCTGGACACTTTGCGGCTATTCGGCCAATAGCAGGTGGGGCCGGCTTTCGTGGAACTGGGCGTCATGCCCGCTTTACCCTTCCCTGGTCACCTCCTCCGGGGGGTATATTAATCTTCAGGTACCGGGGAGCCTTCAGAAAAAGGGAGCCCAGATTGAATCCATCCGCAATGATTACTGGTATGGATCTTATCGGGCAAAAATGAAGTCCGGAGCTCATTCCGGATCGGACACGCAGGGTTCATGCACCGGTTTTTTTTATTATAATAGTGCGACCGAGCAGGAGATTGATGTGGAAATTCTAAGTTATGAACATCTTACAAAAAAGGTGCATTTTACCACACATCCTGGCAATTATACGCTTGCTTATGTTTTGCCTTCAGATCCAACCAGCGCTTACATAGAATATGGTTTTGACTGGTATTCAAATAAAGTTGATTTCTTTATTAACGGGGTTAAGGTTAAAACCCAAACACTTGCCGTGCCAACCACCAAAGGGAAAATCATTCTGAATAACTGGACCGGTAATACCTGGGCCGGCGCTCCTTCTCCGTCTGTTTCAAATTTGAGTGTTGATTACATCTGGCATGCACCGTTCCTATTGGTCACTTACCCGGACGTTAGTGGAATCATCTGGAAAAAGAGATCCTCAAAAACGATCACCTGGAACCGGTACGGTGATGCATCATCTAACCTGGTGAATGTTGAGCTGTGGAAAAATGGCGCCTTGTATCAGGTAATTAAGTCTGGAGCAGCTAATACCGGCTCATTGATCTGGACCATACCAACAACCATTCTATCAGCTAACAACTATCAGATCAAAATCCATTCGGCGCTCAATTCTAATTATTTTGACTTTAGTAATACTGGATTTACCATACAGTAATCCTGTTAAAAGTCGGTTAATAAATTGTTTAGGTCAGGAATTCGCTTTCCTTTCCTAACCCAATATTTTTTTTAACTTTAAATATCTATTTATCTAAATATATGGATTACGATAATAAGCTTGAAAGTGTTGCCGTACTTGGTGCTGCTGGCAAAATGGGTAGCGGAATACTTTTACTCACGGCGGTGGAGATGGCCGATCTGAGCCTGAAACCGGAGAATCGGCAAAGGACATTTACCATTCAGGCAATCGATATTTCAGCTCAGGGTTTGGCTGGACTCATGAAATACCTGCGAGCCCAGGTTACCCGTATCGCTGAAAAAAAAATGGTTTGGCTGCGTTCCGTTTATTCCGATCGGGCGGATCTGGTTGAAAATGGGCAGATTATTCAGGAATATGTATTTGATGTACTGAATATTGTCAGGCCTTCCATCCGGATTGAGGCGGCTTTTGATTGCCAGCTCATTTTTGAGGCTATTAAGGAGGATCCGGAGTTGAAAAAAATGATCTTCAGGAAGATCGATGCGGCAAATCCACATAAACCCTGGTATTTTACCAATACCTCCTCCATTCCGATCGCTGAGCTTGGAACGGATGCCGGTTTGGACGGAAGAATTATTGGGTTTCATTTTTATAATCCTCCGGCGGTGCAAAAGTTAGTTGAACTGATTTGCGCTAAAAACACAGCTCCCGGGCTCGAGTCCTTTGCCTTGGAATATGCTGGCAGGCTTGGGAAACTGGTGGTAAAATCCAACGATCAGGCAGGTTTTATCGGAAATGGCCATTTTATGCGCGATGCCCTGCACGGAATGAGTGAAGTGCTAAGGCTTGGTCCTGATATTCCGCTCGTTGAGTCGATTTGGATGGTCAACAAAGTGAGCCAGGATTATTTAGTGAGACCGATGGGGATTTTCCAGCTGATCGACTATGTCGGGCTCGATGTGGTCACTTATATTATGCAGGTTATGCAACCTCATTATCCTGGTGAGGTGCTTTACAGTGAGCTACTTATGCGATTTTTAGAAATGGGAATCAAGGGTGGTCAAAATTCAGATGGGTCTCAAAAGGATGGTATTCTAAAATATTCAAAGGGTAAGCCTTCCGGAGTATTTGATCCTGAAACCGGCCAATATATTCCTGCAGAGCATTTCATTCAAACGTGCGAAAATCGCTTAGGACCTCTGCCTGAATTGTTTCAGCCTTGGAAACAAGTGGTTGGGAGCAATAATAAGGATGATTTTTTTGAAGGTTTGTTTACGGAGTTAAAATCCATGAATACTTTGGGGGCAAGGCTCGCTCTGGCTTACGCCGGTAAGTCGAAGGAGATTGGCAAACAGTTGGTTACCAGTGGCGTTGCACAGAGTGATGAGGACGTAAATTCCGTTTTGCTCACTGGGTTTTTCCACACACTCGGGCCCATTAATCATTTTGTTTAATCA
>CAIXKO010000699.1 GCA_903919925.1 uncultured Bacteroidota bacterium
GGTAACGAATCCGGCTACTGACAGTACTGCCATTCCGGAAAGGGCAGCGCCGCTGGTACATCCGCGCGCCAGCTGAGCTCCGTAAACAAAGAATACGCCCCCCAGGAAAGCAAAAATTAATCGACGGGTATTTGAAATATCTGGTGATTTTTCAATTTTGAATTTTAATCTTTTTGAGAATGCGCCTGAAAAGAATCCTCCGATTACCACACCCAATATTTCAAAGGTAAGCCAGTTTTTCAGCGGTTTTTTTCCTTCTTCAAAATATTTGCTGTAAAAAGCAGAACTTTCAGCATGCGGACGGCTGACCACACCAACAGCCGATACCACGCAGTATTTAATACCGCCGCTGGCGCCCAAACCCCGCCCACTCAGGAACATTGCCAGCAGGAGAACCATTCCGAGCATGGTACCTGCGAAATATGGGTTCATGTACTTGCTTTTCATAATTTCCATAATTTCCACAATATCGATCAGTTAAATCTTAAGAGCATTATATCCAAAAGTAGGTGAAATTGATTAAAATTGCAAATATTAAGTAATTTATCATCATAATTAATTGTTTTAATTTCGAATAGAGCACGTAGAATATCGATTGGAATTGCTAATTTTGGAATAAAAAAATGAAAATGACCAATGTTTTAATCGATTTATTAGTTGTTTGTTTATTGTTATCATTGTTTTCATCCTGCAGGATAAAGAACCCGGCCAGGGATGATCAGGTTGAATCATTGCAATCTATATCTTCATTTCCGGTAGGGGTAGCAGTAGGCGAAGGACCGCTCAGTATCGATACCGGTTACCGAAATGTTATTATCAATGAATTTAATAGTTTAACTCCGGAAAATGCAGGAAAAATTGAGCAGCTGCACCCGGCTGAGAATGTTTTCGATTTTGCAGGGTTGGATAGCATTGTGGAATTTGCAAAAAAGAATAAGAAGAGGGTGCATGGAACGACGCTGATTTGGCATGATTTCAGCGACATGGCATGGGTGCGTGATTTTAAGGGCGATTCTGTTACCTGGGAAAGGATGTTTAAAGCTCACATACAAACAGTTGTAAAGCATTATCGTGGCAAAGTAGCCTCATGGGATGTTGTTAATGAGCCATTTCATGAAGATGGTTCACTGAGGGTTGAGGAAGGGGTTAAAGGAGATAATCCGGGAAGTATCTGGGCCCGGCATTTGGGAAGGGATTATATTGCGCGTGCCTTTCAGTATGCGCATGAAGCGGATCCGGAGGCACGGTTATTCCTGAATGACTTTGATTTGCAATATTCAAAATTCCAAAAGAAAATTGATGCAGTGGTTAATCTGGCGAACGACTTTAAAGAGCGAGGCATTCCGATTCATGGCCTGGGAATGCAGATGCATATCGGAATTTCGGCAAGCAACGAGGAAATTGCTGCAGGTATGCGGCAGCTTGCGTCAACCGGATTACTGGTCCATATTTCGGAGGTTAGCATCCTGGTTTCAGATTGGAAAAAGGACTCGGCTTTAGTATTTACAGATGAGCTGAACCGGAAGCAGTCGGACAAATACCGGTTTCTGGCGGAGATTTATCGCCAGGTTGTTCCCTCGGCTCAGCGTTACGGTATTACCGTGTGGGGTACTGATGATAAGCATACCTGGATTACAGGAATGTTTGGTTTGCGCGACTGGCCCTTGCTTTTCGATAGTTTATACCGCAAGAAGCCTGCCTACAATGGGTTTTTGGAAGGCCTGAAAATTGATAAACGGTAGGAGAGGACAGAAGGCATAACCGTCAACCTAAGGATTTAATTAGTTGATAATCTAGTATATGAGATCCCTTTTGTTGTTTAAAGTATTAAAGGAGTTAGAGATTCCCGGACCCGTTTTGGATTGGAGCCGATAAACTTCAAGGAACGCATATTTGCGTCCACCGACCTTCAGGGCATAAAGTAAAGAAATATAGATTGAAAGTGTAAATTTCTTTGTTTGAGGCCATAAATTGATTATTGTTTGCTTTAAATTCTTTCTTAACTTTCGGTCAGCTTTTAGAAGCAAGAAGCAGCCTGAAGAATTCTGAAGTATTTTTAAAACTTTTTGGGAATTCCAGGACCGGAACCGCCAAGATTTTGTAATTTAGAGATAGGATAAAGTCACATGAAAGTTTTATTACTTTTATAGTTGAAAGCACCTCATTGTGGCTATGAAAGGAATGATGAAAAGTAAAGGAAAGAAAGCAGAAGCAGCACCCAGTCAGCGCTTTGAAAAGCGTAATTCCCAAAAGTCTGAAGGAAAGGTGATCACATCATTATTGCCTGATGATGAGGTTAACCAGGAATACTCTGATGCTGACAATCGGAAACTCATTCAAGAGCTGCAGCTGCACCAAATTGAGTTGAAATTGCAGAACGAAGAACTCATGATGTTACAAGATAAGGCAAACAACTACCTGGAAAAATATGTTGAGTTATACGATTTTGCGCCATCAGGTTATTTTACCCTTTCTGAGGAAGGAGAGATTCTCGAGCTGAATCTATTTGGATCGCAAATGCTTGGTATGGAGCGCGTACATTTATCAAACCACCGGCTTGGTGCATTTGTTTCGGAAGAAACAAAGCCTGCATTCAACTTATTTCTCCAAAGAGTTTTTATGGGCAAAGTCAGGGAGTTTTGTGAGGTAATATTGTTAGCTGGTGATAATGAAATCAGGTATGTTCACCTTACCGGGATCATGAGCAGCAACAGGGGATGGTGCCTGGTTTCAGCGGTAGATATTACTGAAAGGAAGGTACGGGAGGAAGAGCGTGTGGAGACAGCTCACCTGATTGCGTTGCTTAACAAACCAGGCGATTTTCGCGAAAACATGTCGGCACTTACGGCTTCCCTTCAAAGGTGGACAAAATGTGAGGCTGTTGGAGTTCGTCTGCGCGAAGGAGATGATTATACTTATTATGAAACGCGGGGATTTCCAAGTTCGTTTATCAGGGATGAAAACTGCCTGTGCGCCTACAACAATGAAGGAGAATTGATTACCGACAGCTCAGACCTACCGGTTCTCGAGTGCATGTGCGGAAATATCCTACGCGGCAGGTTTGATCCTTCAGAGTCATTTTTCACAGCAGGTGGGAGTTTTTGGTCAAACAATACATCAGATCTGTTCTCCGAATTAAGCAAATCCCCGAGCAAACCATACATGCGTTACCGGTGTTTCCAGGAGGGCTATGAATCGGTGGCGCTGATTCCCCTTCGAAATGGAAATGATGTTTTTGGTTTGCTGCAATTCAACGATCACCGGGTTAACCGTTTTACCAAGGGGTTGATTGCACATTTTGAAATGGTGGCAGATAACCTGGCGATTACCCTTTCACGGATACAGGCGGAGCAGGCACTCGCGAAGTCTCAGTTGCTTTTGAAATCAAGCATAGAGAGTCAAAAAGATACGATACTTCTTTCGGTCGACCAGAATTTCCGCTATTTGTACTTCAATAAAACCGGTTCGGATTACATGAAGCTACTTTACCAGCAGGATATTAAATTGGGAATGAATATTTTGGATTGCATCACTTCTGAAGATGACAAAAAAGCAGCGAAGGAACATTATGGACGGGCTCTATTGGGTGAATCGCACACTGACATCCGGGAAAGTGGTAATATTGAGCGTGTTTGGTTTGAAAGCTCTTTTAATCCAATTGTGGATGATCAGAATCAGATCATTGGCGCAACATCTTTGTCCAGGAATGTTACTGAGCGAATTAAGATGGAAAATTCTTTACGAAAAAGTGAAGCCCAACTGAAGACGCTGATACAAACCATTCCGGATTTGGTTTGGCTGAAAGATACTGATGGGGTTTACTTGTCATGCAATACCATGATTGAGCGTCTTTTTAATACCAGCAAAGCGGATATCATCGGGAAAACGGATTATGACTTTTTTGATCAGGACATAGCCAAATTGTTACGTAGTTTTGATCACAGGGCAATTGAAATGGGAAAACCTTGCTCCAATGAGGAATGGTTTACTTTTAAGGATGATGGTCATATTGCATTATTGGAAACGATCAAGACACCGTTTTTGGATTCTGATGGAAAACCTTTGGGGATATTGGGTATCGGACGGGATATTACCGACCGCAAGAGGGCGGAAGATGCCCTTCAATCCAGCAAAGAGCGATTGGAGGAGGCTCAAAGAACCGCCAGAATTGGTCACTGGGAGGCTAACCTGGTTACCGGTGAATTATACTGGTCGCCGGTAATATTTGAGATTTTTGGCTTCGATCAAATGACCTTTCTGCCCAGTGTTAAAGCTTTTCACGGGGCTGTTCATCCTGACGACCGGGCAAAAGTTTTGGAGAGTGAAAAACTTTCGGAGCAATCAGGATTCCATAATGTGGTACATCGAATAATTCGCCCGGATAATGAAGTACGTTATGTTCATGAACGAGCCCGGAGAATCAAGGACATTAACGGTAACCTGATCATGTTAAGAGGTACTGTTCAGGATATTACTGAGCTCAAGATGGCAGAAGCAGAAATCATCAATAAAAACGCGCAGCTATTAAAGCTCAATAACGAAAAGGACAAATTTTTTTCGATCATCGCGCACGATTTGCAGAGTCCGTTCAGTGCGCTGCTTGGTTTTACGCAGATGCTTGATGAAGAGTTGCCAACGTTATCGATGGAAGAAATCCAGTCGATTGCCACTGCAATGCGAGTCTCCTCCAATAATCTTTACCGGTTACTTGGAAACCTGTTGGAATGGTCGCGCATGCAAAGAGGTGCTACGAGCTTTACTCCGGCGTTAATATTGCTGATGCCCAAAGTGGAAGAATGTATGAGATTGGTAATAGAATCGGCGAATAAGAAGGAGATAAGGGTCAGCTTTAGTATTGCTGAAGAAATGATGGTTTTTGCTGATGCAAACATGCTGGGATCAACCATCCGCAACCTGGCCACCAATGCGGTGAAATTCACACCAACGGGAGGAGAAATCACCATTGCCGCCAGGAGAAGGGAAGATAACTCTGTGGAGATTTCTGTACGAGACACCGGCATTGGAATGGACAATGATTTACAGGAAAAATTATTTAAAGTTGGCGATCAAATCAGCCGCCGGGGAACAGGTGGTGAAACCGGCACCGGCCTGGGACTGATCATTTGCCGGGATTTTATTGAAAAACACGGCGGAAAAATTTGGGTGGAGAGTGAAGTGGGTAAGGGGTCGGTTATTAGTTTTATCCTTCCGCCTGCTGATTCCAGTGGGCTAACATAGTACATGAACCCGTCAACAAAGGTGTTCATTTTGGCTATGCTTGGGGGTAGTTTTAAGAGCTTTTTTATATTCAACAGCAAAGACTATTTCCATGTCATCAGAAAAAATGTTTACCTCAATGAATCATCAAAACAACGAAGGTCCTAAAGAATTCTTAGGATGGAGCTGTGTGCTTAACTACAAATTAAACGGCGGATCCGTCAAAAGGAAATGTCTGTTATTTGTTTTCATCCTTGTATTGGCTGCTCAATCAATTTGCGGTATCAGCCAGAACTTGGATCCGGGAAAAACAAAAGTTGTTGCCCGGTGGGGATTTAATTCTGAGCGGATAAGAAATATTTCCGACGGGATTTCTTTGACTGAGGATTCTATTCAGGGGAATTATAAGCTCGTGAATGGAGTGGAGGGTATGGGGCTGAAATTGGATGGTTTTACGACACTGATCAGGCGATCGCCGAAAAAAGTTCCAAAGCTTTCGGGGTCGTTTACTTTTGAAGCCTGGGTTGCGGCAGCTACGTATCCGTGGAACTGGTGTCCGATACTTTCCCAGGAAAGGAAGGAAGAGGCAGGGTTTTATTTTGGTATCGGGCCTCAGGGGCAGGCGGGGATTTTTGCTTCGATAAACGGCACCTGGCAAAAATGTGAGTCGAAAGCAAGGATCCCATTAAGAAAGTGGACACACCTGGTTGCAACATTTGAGGAAAAGTCAGGATTCTGCATCTATATTAACGGGAGTTTGACCGACCAATTGAAAATGTCAGGAAGCTTTTCTCAGGCCCTGGAATCTGATTTATTGATTGGGATGAACCGTGAAATGATAGCCCCATCAAACCCGGTAAGGGCATATGCTACTCTACCTGCCTGGTTTTCGTTTGATGGGATTTACGATGAGATTAAGATTTATGACGGGGCATTAGTGCCGGAGCAGGTAAAGCGAAATTTTTTGGCACATCCTGATCTTTTGCCTCCGGATATTCCTGAAAGGATCATGCCTAGTGGGCCTGCCGGACCCGGCCGGTTTGGTGCTTATTATACAAAGTTGAAGTTTTATGAAGAGTGGGACGCTCTTTTTCGGGTAGGGGATTATAGTGATGTGGTTGTTCAGTTTGACAAATCTCCGGTTAGGGTGGTGTTTTGGCGGGGGACCCGTTATTCACCTGCCTGGGTGATGGAAAACGGGCAATGGATGGCTGATCAGAGTGCCGAATATTTCGATACGATCAGTGGATGCTTTGAGCACATGATTGATCCGCATTGCCTGTATTCACATGTCCGGATCATCGAAAACAGCGAGGCCAGGGTAGTGGTTCACTGGCGGTATATTCCGGTAAGTGTAAGAAAGCAATTATCGCAGGTCGATGAAAAATCGGGATGGTCAGATTGTGTTGATGAGTATTACACCTTTTATCCCGATGGTGTGGGTATCAGGAAGGTGGTACAATATACATCGGGTGAGCCGCTGGGACCGTCGGAGGCCATTGCATTCTGCCAACCCGGGACAACACCGGAGGATAATGTAAATCTTGATGCCATGACGCTGGTTAATCTGAAAGGGGAAAGCCATGTTTATTCCTGGGCGAATGGTGCGCCGGTATTTAAGAAGGGTGAAAATCCTGAAAATCCTGTTATCCAGATTGTTAATTTGAAATCAAAGAATAAACCTTTCATGATCTTTGAGCCCGGGAACAATATGGCTGTATACGGGATTGAGCAAAGGCCGGATGCTTCTCATTTTCCGTGGTGGAACCATTGGCCGGTAGCACAATTGCCATCGGATGGAAGATACTGCCAGGCACCCGACCGGGCCTCTCATTTTTCGCTGGCCTGGGGTGGGCCCCCATTTCATAATGAAGAGGGCAAGGTGATAAAAGCCAGGGAATCGGGTTCCGAAGGCAGCCTAAATCAGGCTGATCCGAAAATGAAAACGGTGAACACTTATTGGTCCAGCTGGATTTACGGCGCATCAACCAAATCACCAGAGGAGCTGGCCATGCTAGCCAGGTCATGGGCACAGCCTCCGGTTTTAACCATTGCAGGGAGTGATTTTATCACCAGGGGGTATGATCTTACCCAGCGGGCATATATCATTGAAACACTTGGGAATACAGTTGATCATCTGGATATTGAATTGGCAGGAAGCTATGAATCGCCTGTTGTAAATGTGTGTTTTGTTATAAAAGGATGGATTACAGACGATGTTTCGGTAAAGGTGGACGGGAGGATTTTGAAAAAGAAAGACGAATTTAGCGCAGGGATCGTCAGAACCCTTGAAAAGGATGATCTGATCCTCTGGATTAATATGAAATCAGTTAAATCGTCAAAAATTCAAATTAGCCAATTAAAATGAATAGATCCGCAGTTTTAAGATGTTTTGCACCGTTCCTTATAGCAGTATTTTCACAGGCTATATTGCAGGTTGGAGCACAGGAATGGAAGCCGGCAAACGGGTCGCTTAAGACCCGATGGGCGAAGGAGGTATCACCCGATAATGCCCTGCCTGAGTATCCGAGGCCACAGATGGTGCGTAAGGATTGGCTGAGTTTGAACGGGTTGTGGAACATCAGGCTGGGCGATGGCACTGAAACCCGGATACTGGTGCCGTTTGCCGTGGAATCGGCATTATCGGGGGTTATGAAGCACTTTGACCGCCTCACGTATAATCGCAGTTTTGAAATCCCACGGAGTTGGCAGGGACAGCGGGTACTGATTCATTTTGGCGCAGTGGATTGGGAAACAAAGGTTTGGGTGAATGGCAAGGAGCTTGGTGTTCACCGGGGCGGTTATGACGCTTTCAGTTTCGATATTACTGAAGCGCTGAAAGCGGAGGCGAGACAGGAAATCAAGGTGGAAGTGTTTGACCCAACTGATTTGGGGGGCCAGGCACGAGGCAAGCAAAAACTGGTGCCCGGAAGCATAATGTACACCCCAACCACCGGTATCTGGCAAACGGTGTGGCTGGAGCCGGTGGCCAATGCTTATATCCGGTCGGTGAGGATGATACCGGATGTGGATAACGGTTGCCTTCGGATAACCGTGGACGGCACAGGGACGGTGGAGGTGGCTGCTACTGACGGTGGCAAAAAGGTTGCATCAATCACCGGTGAGGGCGGCAGGGAATTGAAGCTTGGTATTCCCAATGCAAAACTGTGGTCACCGGGCTCTCCTCACCTTTACGACCTCCGCGTGGTTTTAAAATCAGGAGGCAAGGTGGTGGACGTGGTAAACAGCTACTTTGGGATGCGAAAAATAGCGTTGGGCAAAGATGAAAATGGTATTACGCGAATTATGCTTAACGGCAAGTTCGTTTTTCAGGTTGGTCCGCTCGATCAGGGATTTTGGCCGGATGGTATTTATACCGCCCCAATCGATGAGGCCTTAAAATTTGACATTGAGGAAACAAAACGGCTTGGCTTCAACGTTACCCGCAAACACGTTAAGATTGAGCCCGAACGATGGTATTACTGGTGTGATAAACTGGGTCTTTTGGTGTGGCAGGATATGCCATGCGGAAATTCCTACACCGACAAGCCCCAGCCGATTGATGCGCCGCAGTTTAAAACTGAGTTACTGAGTATGGTCCGCAATCATTGGAACCATCCATCCATAATCATGTGGGTGTTATTTAACGAATCGCAGGGGCAGCATGATACGGAGGCCCTTACAGCAGAAGTCAGATCAATTGATCCATCACGATTAGTTGATAATGCGAGCGGTAATGAGGATAAGAACTGCGGTGATGTGATAGACATGCATTGCTATCCCGGCCCTGATTATCCCTTGCCGGAAGAAAATCGTGCGGCGGTTTTGGGTGAATTTGGCGGGCTTGGATTACCGGTTGACGGCCACACCTGGAGTACTAACGCATGGGGATACGAGGGTACAAAAAACAAGGAGGATTTGACCCGTGGATACGAGAAACTCCTGAATAAAGCCTGGGAATTCAAAAATAAGGCCGGCCTCTCGGCGGTTATTTATACTCAGCTAACCGATGTGGAAACCGAATGTAACGGTTTGGTCACTTATGACAGGCAGGTGAATAAGGTTATCCCGGAGCGCGCCGCTATGGCGAATACAGGCAGGCAGACCGACCCGTTTACCGGTGCCCTGGTTGAATCGGGATCGGTGCCGCGGGCAGAGCATCCCCGGCCTGATCTCCGGCGCGATAACTGGATGACGCTAAACGGTGAGTGGCAGTTTGAAAAC
>CAIXKO010000700.1 GCA_903919925.1 uncultured Bacteroidota bacterium
TGAACTCCAGAATGAAGAACTGGTAACAGCCAGAAAGGTCTCCGAATCAGCTTCAGATAAATATATCGAGTTATACGATTTCGCTCCATCGGGTTATTTTACCTTATCAAAAGAGGGACAAATATTAGAGTTAAATCTGTGTGGTTCAAAAATGCTCGGTAAGGAGCGTTTGCACTTGAAAGACAAGCTGTTTGATTTTTTTCTTTTATCGGATTCCAGGCTCGATTTTGATCATTTTCTCCAGGCAGTTTTTAACACAAAAAATACGGAAACCTGCGAAGTAACCTTTTCGGGTAATAGTGAAAGGCCCAGAGTAGGAATGATTACGGGTAAAGTTGCAGAAAACCCCGAACTCTGTTACCTCACCATCGTTGACATTACTGACCGCAAACAGGCAGAGCTTGAATTGGTATCGGCACGGCACAAGGCAGAAGAGAGCGACCGCCTGAAATCGGCTTTTTTGGCCAACATGAGCCACGAGATACGCACTCCGATGAATGGCATCCTGGGTTTTGCCGAACTGTTGAAAGAACCGGGACTTACAGGCGAGGAGCAAATGAAATACCTTGGAATCATTGAGAAAAGCGGTGCCCGGATGCTCAATATCATCAATAATATTGTTGATATATCCAAAATTGAAAGCGGCATAATGGAAGCTGTTTTTTCTGACACGGATATTAACGAAAAGGTTCAATACATTTATCATTTCTTTAAACCCGAGGTGGAGAAAAAAGGGATTAAGTTTTTGGTCCACCTGGGTTTGCCAAACTCTGCGGCTGTTATCAGTACGGACAAGGAAAAACTGTCCACTATTCTGTCAAATCTGATAAAAAACGCAATAAAGTACTGTGATTCAGGTACAATTGAGATTGGTTATGAAATAAGATCCCTCGATAAAACTAATAAGCCTGCCGTTTTGGAGTTTTTTGTGAGGGATACGGGCATCGGAATTGCCCGCGATCGACATGAAGCCATATTCGAACGGTTTATGCAGGCCGATATATATGATGAGAGGGCATTACAGGGAGCTGGCCTGGGATTGTCAATCGCCCAGGCTTATGCGCATATGCTGGGCGGCAAAATCACGGTGGAAAGCGAGCCAGGTAAAGGCTCATCATTCTATTTTACCCTGCCATTGCATACCACCGCATATCCGGAAAAAGTAATGGCTTCCTCCCTTGCGGAGAGTGGTGAACCACGGATTAAAAAGCTGAAAATATTAATTGTGGAGGATGATGAAACGGCAGATCTTTACCTTGCTTTGATATTCAAGAATCTTTGCCGTGAAATTATGCATGCAAAAACCGGACTGGAAGCTATCGGACTCTGTCGGAATAATCCTGATATCGACTTGATACTTATGGATATTAAAATGCCAGGAATGGATGGGTACGAAGCTACCAGGCAGATCCGCCGGTTTAACCCTGAGGTGCTGATTATCGCCCAAACAGCTTACGGACTTTCTGACGACAGGCAGAAATCGATTAGTGCAGGTTGTAATGACTACATTGCGAAACCCACTTTAAGGGACGACTTATTTACGATAATCAATAAATATTTTGAATAGAACCGATCTCTATGATTCTATCGGAAGATGAAGCGCTGAAACTGATGAACGATCTCGAGGTCCATCAGGTTATACTTGAGCTGAAGAATGAGGAA
>CAIXKO010000701.1 GCA_903919925.1 uncultured Bacteroidota bacterium
AATCTCAAATTCGATTTCTCCGGATGGTGCCCCCGGTTTGGTATCGATGGCCCTGATGGTTATTCCCGGTGTTTTTGACCGGACCGATTGAACCATCGCTGCCGTAAGTGTTTGATTTATTTTCAGTTCGCCTTTCTTTATAGCATCGGTTAATCCGGCCTGGGTAGTGGAAACCGTGATCTCCCCATTCTTTTTACTGATACCCGTAACTTTTCGTATTAATCCAGCTCCCATTTCGGCCACCAGTACATCACCGGTTTCCAGGTGATCAATAATTTTATTACCGGTACGAAAGGTGAAAGTATAACCCGTTGAATCGATGGAAACGAGTTTGGATTGCAAAACCTCCGCATTAAGAATCTTTGTGGTGGCGGGCAAGGTAACATCGCCATATTTTGACTCTTTGTTCTTGCAGGAATGCAGAACCATTGCCAAAAGGATGAATTCCACAATGAGTATCTGTTTCATTGGTAAAGGTGTTGATACCGATTACAAAATTCTAAAAATATAATAAACTCTAATAATAGGGGGCTAAACCATTTTGTCAATCCAATTCAATATAATCAGTATGTATTTCCCCACTCTTAAAAAAAATTTCTCTTTTGCCATCAGGATAAATTATCTTTCGAATTCCATCTTTATAAACCGATTCAATTGCACCTGTTTGATTATTGATAATAACCTGCACAATGGAATTATCTACAAGAGGATATTTACTTCCATCTTTTTTTTCAATGATTTCTATAAAAGCAAAAGATTTACACAATGGTGTAAGGTCGTTTATTTGTTGAACATCGGCGCAATACATTTTTTCGGATCCTGAAATAAATGCCTTAGGAGTGCATTGCAGTATGTGATTTTCGTTTTCGAGAAACTGGTAGTTGATATTATCGGGTATGTTGTAGAACTTCTTTTCCGGAACGCAGTCAACAATATGAAAAAGATCGACAAAATGAATTGAATTTTGCGGATCGTAAGCCACCCATCCATGGCCCGGATAATAAATTTCGATAAAAGCATGTCTTCCTCCACTTTGTAGAAATCCCCATCCACAATTGGGTGGAACAATACAACTCACTATTCTGCAGGGGATCCCAACAGACCGAAACAAAACTTGACCCAAATTTGCATAACCCGCACATGTAGCGGTTCTCCTGTTCAACACGGTCATGGGTTCCTGGTCAATTGAAAGCGAATAATCGTACGAGATAAAAGACCTTATCCAACCTATAACATCCTCAACTATTTCGAATTGATAAGTGTATTTTTTATTATTAATAAGATTATTTAGATAGTCCTTGAAAAAAATAAATTCTTCTTTGTTATAGTTAGCGAGACTTAGGAACTGAAGCACAGAATCAGGCATTTCAGTTTTTATCGCCGGATAAGCTGAAGTAAGTTTAAATTCTTCAGGAATGTTTATTGCTAACTCTAAATCGACAAAACTCTTATTGTCAGAATCTTTTCCGAATCGTAATACTTTTTGGGAGTTGGTCAGGTTGGAATAACCAGGAAAATCCAATTTACTATTGGTGTCAGTTGCAGTTATCCTGACCATAAGTTTTTCCTGCCCTTTTAAATATTGGTATTTGTTCTTGTTTTTTCCAAAATCGAAAAATGTACTATCAGGGTAAATAATAAAGACTTTCTTTTCACTTTCAGCTTTGCTATTTTTATTCTCTGCAAACGAATAATAGGTATACGTTACGCCATAATTTAAAGTAATATCTGCAGTAAAATCCTTTCCTTTTTTCAGTAGTTTGTTTTTTGAAATCTCGGTAAATGTGATATCCGAATAAGCCTGGTATCTAAAACCATATTTTTCAATTTCGGCAGAACCCCCGCTTACCAATGTACTAGCTAACCTGATTTTGTTCTTCTCCAGACGGATTAGCGAATTTAATTCCACAAAAGGAATATCCGGATTGATTCCATTCAAACACCTTACATTTCGATACGATTCAATATCATCTTCTTCGATCAATAAATTTTGGTCGGAACTCCAAAGTTTAACCACCCATGTTTGTGTCTCGTTCTGTGGTGTAGAGGTCCACCAATAGGTGTCATTTCCAATAGTATAATTCTTTTTCTCATCGCCCCAGCCTGTTGCTTTAGCATTAAAACCATATTCATCGGTAGCATTACTGGTCTCAGGTATAAGTCTCCAGGCATCTTTTGATTTTAGGTATTTACCTGTATTTTCCCACAAATTATTTTTAAGACTGCAGTCACTATGTTTTTCTGCAATGTAATTTATGAGGTTGTTCCAATCCCCCAGGGTAGGCAAATGCCAGCCTGTAGGACATACTTTTTGAGCCGTTTCCCAATTGTATAAAATTCCATTAAAGTTTATTAAATTTCCTCCTACGGTTAGTTTATTTTCCTTCGGAGTATAAACCATATTCTCGGCCATCCACACTTGGTTACCTATTTTCACACACTTATATTCATGGCCATCGCGTTCATCAGTAAATTTTGCAGGCTCTTGTGAAAAAAGTGCAACCTGCACTAAAAGCAAAGAATTGAATAAAATGGCTGTAGCGTTTCTCATAATTACTTTATGGCTCAGATCATTGATCAGCTATAGATCTGAATTACAACTAATTTTGCCTGATTGTATCCAGAATATCGATTAGTTGAATATTTATCCGCCGGTTGATGTAGCGGTTTTCTGGTGAGTCATCAGGAACCAACAACTTTGATTCCCCGAAGCCTTTATATGAGATTTGGTTTACCGGAAAGCCTAGGCCGGTAAGATATTCTGCAACTGTTTCTGCCCGGCGTTCAGAGAGCCATTGATTGTAGGGATCGTTTCCATAGCTGTCGGTATGTCCGGCAACTTCCACAACAAATTGAGGATGTGAAACAAAATATTTGCATAAACATATCAAATCGTTAAATGATACCGGTTCAAAAAGAAATTCATTATCCTCGAAATGGATAGTTCTCAGCGCCACTCTAATGCCATTCTCAATTCTCGGCAACGATCGGTTAAGCTTAATGAAGTATTTGTCCTTTCTGGCTAGTTCTAATTCTTCGGTATGAATAAAATAACTATCGGAAGAAGTGATAACTGAATACTCTCCATAAGTCTTATCAATAAGGATTTCGTAAAAGCCGGTTGAGTCGGATTTACATGAAAATGTTTTGTCGATTTCATGAGGATTAATGACAATGGTTGCACCTGCAATTGAATCGCCGGTTACCTTATCGGTAATGTAGCCCTGCAAAAGGAACTCGGTGGTTGAAATCGGAACCTTTATGGTTTGGGTAATATTTTGATCGGCAAATTTCAACGAAACAATTTGCTCCAGTCCATCTTCAACGGTAAATGGTAGCTTGAATGATATTTGGTAATAGAATTCCTGATAAACCAAGTTTGTTGCTATTTCTATTTTTTTATTGACCTCCTCTAGTTTAACTAATAGCGAAATATCTGGAAGAGTGAATTCCAAATCAAACCCCAGATAATCGCTAAATGCCTCTAATAGATTCTGATCGGTTAATGCATAGTATGATTTGCTGTTCGTTTGTTTTGCCAGTTCAACCAAATTATCGTTTTCGCGACCAAAACCGATGGTGAAAATATTTACTGCATCACTTGTCTGGGCATTGATAATTACATTCATATTCATTGCTTTTTGTATAACATCAGACATTGAGTAAGAATCATCACCTGTAATTCCATCAGTTATTGCAATGACCTGTTTTTTACCGTACCTTTTGCCTAATAAGTCGAGTGTATAATACAGTGCATCGTAAAAGCTGGTTCCGCCATCAGCTTCAATACTCAGAAATGACTGTACCAAGCTGTCTCTGTTTGTACTAAACATTATTATAGGATAAATTTGCGTATTGAACGCCACAATAGCAACCTCAGCATCGGAAAATTTCAAAAACTCAGACACTGCGCGTTTGGCGTTGACTAAAGGTTCGCCGCTCATCGACCCACTAATATCCATTACCAATACTACTGATGTTTGTTTTGCGTCTTCAATTTTTAGTGAGTCCATGGCCGCTTTTCTTGCTTCCACCAATTTCTCTTTTTCAATCAGGTTTTTCTCTCTTTGAATCAGTGTGATCAAATTGTCTTTTTCTTCATTAAGTTTCTTGAGTATTTCTTCTCTTTTTTGCAGTGCCTTGTAGTATTCAATAGAATCCTTGCTATGTATCTCAACCACTTTAAAATCGGTTAAATCTTTCTTACCCCACATGGGATGTTCTGCAATCAGCGGCATCCAGGAGTTTTGCCAGTCATCATTGTGTCCAAACGGAGGAGCAAGATTGAAAACAAAATCACCCTTTTCATCAAGTACTATTGCTTTCAATTTGATGGTTGGAAACTCATCAACATCATACGATAAGATTTTGCATTGTACTTGAGGTACTTTGATCTCTTCCTTATATTGAGTTACAATCTTTTTCTTGCTTGAACAGGCGGGTATTATGAATATGACTAATAGTAACAAACACAAGTGGATCAAGATTCCTGTTATTTTACGTTTCATTCCGTTTTGTTTTTTTTGCGTCGTGTATATGATCTTTTATAAGCTTGAATCATTTATGGCTTATATCCGATGCACATCTGAACCCTGTGCTCCGTCCACGATAATATGGCCCGACACCATAGATATATCCGGTTTTAAGGTGCTCAAGCGTACTCCGGTACCAGTCGCCCCCTTTGATAATTTTCAAATCGTCTTCAAATCGGGGATAATTACTTGAAGTCCATTCACACACATTACCAGACATATCGGCAATACCGTAAGGGCTATCGCCTTGCGGGCTGAAAGAACCAACAGGACTTGCCTGTTCCTTAAAACCGTCAGTTTTCCATGTTTCCCGGGTATAACTGTATTGATCTGCCCTTGTATTTGTATCAGGAAATTTATAGGCATAAAATCTCAACCTCCAATTGCATAAATGATATTCCGGTGGTGTTTGTCCAATAAAAAAGTCATTTCCCCATGGATAGATTAGCCCTACACCTGTTCCATTATATTCTCCAAACTGATTGGAAGTCCCTCTGGCAGCTTTTTCCCATTCTGCATTGGTTGGAAGTCGTTTACCTTTCCATTTGGCATAAGCACAAGCCTCGAACCAACTTACCCCAACTACAGGAGAATTATCAGCTGGTGAATAAGAATCTTTTCCCCAATTAGGTTTTGATGTTAAACTCCAATATCTAGGGCATAATATCTGGGAATTAGTTATCCATTTCCATCCTGCTAATGAATCGGTCATTCCTCTAAGTATCCAGAATTGCTGGTTTTGATATCCACCGTCGGCCACAAATTCGGAAAATTCGAGGTTTGTAACCTCATGCTTATCCAGAAAAAAAGTTGGGACAAAAACAACTTCAGGAGAAATATTACCATATCCTTCAGGATAATTTCCTAAAACAACATTTCCTTCCGGAATTTGAACCGAATCCTGTCCAATCAAGAAACCGGACATAGAACAAAGGAGAATTAGAAAAAAAGATTTTAATAACTTACCCATAGTGAACAATTGTTTTTTTGTAAACTACCCTTTATTTTCTTATTTCCAGTATGACCCAAACCTGACTGACTGGAAAAATTCATGTCATTTCAGAAAAGCTAATATTTCGAGGTCGCTGATTATGCCAAAGCGTACTTTTTTTGTCCAAATTTAATTATTTTTCTCAAGTTTCGCACATCCTTTTAAGTTTCTCAATGCCAACGATGTGCACCAATTGACATTCATCCATATTGTTGATTCCTGTGTTTTGTGTTTTCAATTTCCTTATGCTGCCAAACCAGCCCTGTTGGGGTTTCCGCTTAGTATTTGGTTGACCATTTGGCTTACAATTTCGTCCTGGGAGATTTTTTCAAGCAGTTTCTGTTCGTCAACATCTTAGAACAGGACTGTGATTATGCTTACAAGCTCGATGAACAACCCCCACAACCGCTGATCGAGCCGCTGTTTCACGGTGGCTTCCCGTTCTTGTGCGAACAGTCCCGACATCGATTCGTAGTTGTCCACCCTGTACCTCAATGCCAATGAGATGAGATGTACCATCGTTATGGTGGTGTCGGCAACCTGTGCCTCAAAGAAGTTCGACTGTCAACGGCCCAGCCGCAACAATTGCTTCGATTCTTTGAAAAAGTTATGGAAAGCTTTCCATAATTTTTTTCGGTTACTTAATTCGGATCTGGATTTACGTATAATACTCAGTCAGAGATTTCGATCCCGGTTCGGAGAATTTCGTTAGCAACTGGATTGGAGGAGTCGAAATCTCTCGCATCAAATGGATGAGGCTCGACTCGGGTATCAAATTTCCACGTTAGTTTCAGCATTTTAACCTGTGTTTGGAATTGATCGGTCAGGTCTTTCATAATAATCGCCAGGTCAATATCACTGTCTTTGTGGTAATTGCCACGGGCATAGGACCCGTACTGGAACATTTGCTTAACAGGATAATCATGCTGTAGGAGCAACATGAGAAACTTTCGCCCTACCTCTTTAGCTGATTTTTGATCCAGATCCTTTGATCCATGAATTATGACCACATATAATCCCCTGGATCATACAAATGAAGCATGGTTTGGAAATCCTTGTCTGAGGAATCCTTCCTGAATTGTATGATTTCAGCCTTCGTCATCTTTAATCTTGTTCAAACAAAAAAACATAAAGTTCTGGCATGTTTTTGACAAGTTCTGTAAAACAATACTCAGTGGGACTGGCACCGATTCTTTTTTTTCGGTGTAGTCTATGGACTTATTGAATCGCCGGCATTGTGCATTAAGATAATAGTAAAAGCTGCCTTATTCATCGAAAGGTTCTTTCGGCAGACTTTTTAAATTTTTCAGATACCTGTCGTTATTAAAAGGCTGTTGTTGTTTTAATACATAAAATAACTCAACAGCAATACATTGTCCTATCATTTGTTTAGCTTCCAACCGGGTAAAGCCAAGTCCTATTAATCGCTCCAATGTTTGACTGGTTTCGGGAGGATTCTTCAGTCTGATTTGATTGTCAATAATATCGAAAATCTGTTTCCTTAAAATTTCATTTGATTCCACCGGCTTATTCATTAAGTGATTCGTATACTTTTATGATACAATAATTCAGGATCGAGATCAGCTTCATTTGCCCATTCAATGGTATCAAAACTTGTCCTTACTGTCTTAAATAGGCTGAAATCCTTTAGTTCCTGGAACAACCCAAAGTCAAGATATGGTTTCATGTCGAATTGCCTTTTCTCCCCGTTCTCGAAAGTCAGGAGCAACAGGTAATCATCCAAAGGTCTTACATCTCTTATTGCCAGATACATATTCGGTTATTTTAAGGGTTCGATCTGGAAAGGCTTCTCCCCATTCTGACATAATTCCCAATCCGCAAACAACTCGTCTTTATGAATTTCCATCCAGGCCTGAATCAACCTCAGTTGACGAACCGGCATCTGCCCCTCTATGATTTCACAATCCATTATTTTTATGGTAATTACGGAATCCTGGAAATAAGCATGGATATGAGGTGGATTATGCTCCTTTGGAGAATAGTACATCCTGATAATGATGCCGAAAAACATTGCAATTGTTGGCATATCCAAACATTTTCAACAAAGATACTTATTAAACGTCAGAACAGGAAAACCAGGAGTTGAGCCCGGATTTCTGGCCGGTAATTGGCAAGTTTTGCTGGAAAATGAATTATGTACCGTATCCATCCGACCACCCCATCTTGATTGCTGCCAGCTGAGGGCATAGCTTTGCACAAAAAGGTTTTATGCAAAGCAAGTGCACTAGCAAAAGATGCAGCGGATGGTTGAGCAGTGGCATCAAAGCGGAATCAGCCAAAGGCAGTTCTGCGAAAAGAATCAAATTAAGTTGAGCACTTTTGGTTATTGGGTTCTAAAATACAACGAGGCCAAAATCCCGGACCCGGGATTTGCTTCGCTCAGAATCAGCCCCGAGCCAGTGAACACCTCGCAGGTTCCAAAAATGGAGATCGAACTTTCCGGTGGTGTTTTCGTCCGGATCGATTAGCCTTCAGTCATGTTGTTCGGACTCTCCGGCAACTGCCGGTTTTTTCTGTATGGTCAGCCGGCTGATATGCGGAAGGGCTTCGATGGACTGAGAGGATTGGTGATCAACAAGCTTGGGCAAAACCCGCTTTCGGGAG
>CAIXKO010000702.1 GCA_903919925.1 uncultured Bacteroidota bacterium
TATGTGATGGAACAGATGAAAATAGCATCTGAAAAAGGAATACCTGTCATGAGACCTCTCTTCTTCGATTTCGACAGTGACCCGAAAGTTGCTGCCATTAACGATGAATTCCTCTTCGGTCCTGATTTCTTAATAGCCCCTATTACTAAATTTGGGATACGCAATCGTGAAGTTTATCTTCCTGCCGGAACCAATTGGATTGATGCATGGACAGGTGAGAGAAAAAAAGGTGGTCATACCATTAAGGCTGACGCTCCGATTGAGCATATACCAATCTATGTTCGTGCGGACAAAACGGAACACCTGGAATTATTCAAAAATCTTTATGAAAAATAAACATTTTTTGCTCAATTAATCAAATGGTAAAAATTCCACCTCCTGAATATTAATTTAAATTTATAATCTATTATGCAACATTTATTGCTATTATTGTCAGCGTCCTTTTTAATTTATTTATCGGCAGCAGCACATGAAAACAGCATCAAATAATAAGGTTTTAACATGGTCAGTCATTGTTGCCTTAGGAGGTTTCCTTTTTGGTTTTGACACTGCAGTTATTTCCGGTGTGGAAAAACATATTCAGGAATTATTCAAACTGTCAGCATTTCAGCATGGATTTACTATTTCTTCCGCATTAATTGGAACGGTAATAGGAGCACTAATCTCCGGAAGGCCGGCTGACCGTTATGGAAGAAAACCCATACTTTTTGTAATTGCTGCATTATATGTTATTACAGCACTTGGAAGCGCGCTGGCAAATGATGTGAGTTCGTTTATAATATTTCGGTTTCTGGGTGGTATCGGAATAGGAGCTTCATCAGTGGTTGCCCCAATGTATATTGCAGAAATATCACCCGCAAAAATCCGGGGAAAGATGACTGCGATGTTTCAATTCAATGTTATTTTCGGGATATTAATAGCTTATATTTCCAACTTTCTGTTTCGAAATGTAGGTTCTGAGCCCTGGAGATGGATGCTTGGAGTTGCCGGAGTCCCGGCTTTCCTGTTTTTCTCCTTGCTGTTTTTAATTCCTGAAAGCCCCAGATTCCTTATTAAAATAGGACAAATCGCAAAAGCAAAAACCATATTGGAGAAGATTGAGGTGTCATCAATTGATGAAGAAATAGAGGATATCAAATCCAGTATGGCTCAATCTGGAACACACCTGCAAAGCCTGTTTTCACGCATATATTTCAAGCCAATATCCATAGCGTTTTTAGTGGCAATGTTTAATCAGTTTTCCGGAATTAATGCCATTTTATATTATGCCCCGCGCATCTTTGAACTCAGTGGACTTTCCAACGCTGATTCCATGTTTCAATCCATACTAATTGGAGTAACTAACGGAACATTTACCATCCTGGGAATGTTTCTGATAGACAAGGTTGGGCGGAAAAAATTGCTGATTACAGGGTCGATCGGTATGTCGGTTTGCCTGGGATTGGTAGCTAAAACCTTTTATACTCAAAATTTCGAAGGATTTGGTTTACTGATATATTTGTTAGTTTATATCATGTTTTTTGCTTTCTCAACCGGAGCTGTAATATGGGTATTGATTGCTGAGGTTTTTCCCAATAAGGTTCGTGGAAAGGGGCAATCTCTGGGAAGTTTTACGCATTGGTTTTTTGCAGCTTTAATTACGTTTTTATTTCCTCTAATTGAAAAATCGTCACAAGTAGGAGTAGGTCATGTATTTATGTTCTTTTCCATCATGATGATTATTCAGATAGTTGTAGTTTGGAAATATTTTCCGGAAACAAAAGGTATACCTTTAGAGGAAATGGAAAGCAGGATGAAAAGTTAATTCAAAAATGGTTTTGAGTTTTGTTGACCCCTAAGAAGTAAACTGTTATGAAAAGAAAAGGATTCCTTAAAAACGCAGCATTCGTCGGTACCATCGCCCTTCTCTTCGGGTTTGCTATCCCGATCCGGATCCTCGCCCAACATGCTGTTCGTGACGAGTTCCCGAATGGAAAGCTCAGGGGTGAGTTGTATGAATACTTCACCAAAGATCAGTGGGAAGCCTCCAACTTTGCCTCTCCGCAGGCGATAAATAAGTGGCAGGATCTTCGCTACGGCATGTTCATCCATTTTGGTATTACCTCCAGACCAGAAAACGCAGATCTGTCATGGGGCAGCATTACCCCGCGGTATGCTCCCGATTCGCCTGGGATTACCGCGAATGGCAAGTTCCGCACCGAAGAGTGGGTGAACTGGCCCAAAGACATGAAGCTGGAAAAGTTCAACGCGAAAGAATGGGTTGAGATCGCTCAAAAGGCCGGTTTCAAATACATCGTAATATGCACAAAGCATCATGAGGGTTTCCA
>CAIXKO010000703.1 GCA_903919925.1 uncultured Bacteroidota bacterium
ATAATGGATAAAAAAACTCCGGAATCGATTTCCGGAGCAAACGATAGTATTCAGGGTAAATTCAGGATGGTTGCCGGCGTATCAGGTACTGCTATCCGGTTCGATGGATTCACCTGCCTGATTGCTCATCCTGCCAATAAAACTTTAGTCGGCCAAACCGCCATAACCATCGAAGCGTGGGTTGCTTTGGGTGCTTACCCCTGGAACTGGTGCCCGGTAATAACCCAATCAAAAGAGGAAGACGGAGGGTTTTCTTTTGAGATCGGCCCGCGCGGTGAACTCGGCATGAAACAAACTTTTGCCGGAAATACCGTATCATGCATTTCCGAAACCCAGATCCCGCTTAATACCTGGACGCATATTGCCGCCACTGTTGAATCGGGCAAAGGAATCAGGGTTTTTATCAATGGACAGGAAACAGGTAAATATGTAACCCAGAAGAAGGCTGCTTTCTCCGGAAATGCCGTAATGCGTATCGGAATGAATTATTCTGATGTTTACCCTGCTTACCGCATTGGTACTGAAGGAGGTGATACCCCTTATTGGTTTTCCATCGATGGAATAATGGATGAGCTTAAGGTGTATAAAGAAATCCTGTCCGATAACCAGTTGCTTGCCGGTTATACAGCTGTATTACCATCCGCAAAACCTGACCTTCCCCTGCGTCAGTTTCCACGGGTTGAATCCACCGGTAAATTCAAAGCATACTACGCTAATCTCAAGTATTATGATGAGTGGGATGAGCAATGGCCGGTAGGAGCCGATCCCGATATCGTAGTAACATTCGCGGATTCACCGGTCAGGTATATCTTTTGGCGCGGAACGCGCTATTCACCAGCCTGGGTAACCGATAATAACCTGTGGATGGCCGATCAGAGCGTTGAAACCTGGAGCGGTCCTGAAGGATGTCTGGAGCACATGCAGGACAGGCACTGCAAGTATTCGCACGTGCGTATAATTGAAAACACCTCTGCCCGCATTGTGATTCATTGGCGGTATGCTCCGGTAAGTGCTTATGATAAGCTTAGGGTGGCGGATGAAAAAACGGGCTGGGAGGTTTGGATCGATGAGTATTATTACATCTATCCCGATGCCACTGCCATACGGAAAGTTACCTGGAAAACAGATTATATGTGCGCCCCGGTGCAATTTCAGGAAACCCTTCCCTTAACGGAGGAGGGGCAGCTCCAGGGCGATGTTATCGAAGCTGATTACCTTCGAATTGCCAACCTCAAGGGTGAAAAGCAACAGTATGATTATGTGGAAGATCCTTCAGCTGGAAAAAACAAAAAGGTCCCTGAAAATCCAAATATTCAGCAACATAACTTTAAATCTGCTTACGATCCATTCATTATTTTTGAACCGGGAAATGTAATGGATTATATTTCCGACCGGAATATCAGCAATCTGAAATCCCCGGGTTCCTGCAATCATTGGCCTGTAGGACAGGCCTATTGCGATGGCCGCAGGGTTGTGGCTGCCGATCGTCCTACCCATTTCCTGGGTTTCCCGATCTCCGATCCGGTCATACATCATGGCAGCGATGGAAGAAGCTGGCTTAACTCACTTTACGGAATGAAAAACGTGAATATCGATGAACTGGTGGTATTAGGCAGGAGCTGGGCCACAGCCCCCCCGCTAACATTGGAAAACTCCCCGGGATTCACCTCTAAAGGCTACGATATGAGCGAAAAAACTTATCGGATTGCAGCCCCAAATACCAGTGGGAACCTGACTTTACGGATTGATGCTACGGAAATGTCACCATTGTTTAATCCATCCATCCTGATTGAGAATTGGGGTAATGGTCCCGTATCAATTACCGCAAATGGTAGCAAGCTTTCCGATGGCAAAGATTTCAAAACCGGATGGATCGAACGGCTCAATGGAACGCATTTGGTAATCTGGCTGAATAAGAGGACCTTTAAACCGTTGAAGTTGGAAATATCACGCAATGCACTTAAAAACTGATAATTAAAAGCCTCCATCCAGGGTTATCCCGTTCTGGCAATATCGTAATGAAACACCTTTTCTCGAAAACATCAATCGCCATTGCCGGTCTCACCGGTTTGGTTACCGGTTGTACTAAAACCCCTGAACAGCGGCCAAACATCATATTCCTGCTTACCGATGATCAGCGCTGGGATGCCATGCACTGTGCCGGAAATCCAATCATTTACACCCCAAACCTGGATCGCCTGGTCCTCGATGGCGTCCGGTTTCAAAACGCCTTTGTTACCACCCCTATCTGCGCTGCCAGCCGGGCAAGCATCTTAACCGGACTATATGAACGCACCCATAATTACACATTTACCAAACCTCCGGTAGCGGCAGGACTGCTCAA
>CAIXKO010000704.1 GCA_903919925.1 uncultured Bacteroidota bacterium
AAGCCGCTTTTGAATCCATATTCATTTCGGAAAAAGGTGTTTGTATTGAGCAAAACCAGAGTGCTGAAATAAGGTTAATCAGAATTTATAAATGGAGTGAGAAACGAGAGAACATTGCTGGCCAGAAATTCCTTGTTGTACCCACCTTCCATAACAGTCAGAACCGGTAACCCCAACTCACTGATCAGGAATTCTGATAGTAACCGGTATATGTCCGATGATAACCGGAAATCACCAAGCTGGTCTTTTTCAAAAGTATCAACTCCCAGTGATATAACCAGATATACGGCCCCGAAACGCTTAATTAACGAGATCGCCTCACTGAAAATCTTTAAGTAGGCTTCATCGGTTATTCCTGATTGAAGGGGAAAATTTACATTCTTTAACGTATTTTCCGATTCATAGCCGGTAAGGTAAGGGTAGGAATGGCATGGGTCCCCGTGAATCGAAACCAGCAGTATATCCTCAAGGCGCTGAACAATATCCTGGGTGCCGTTTCCATGGTGGAAATCCAAATCAAGAATGGCCACTTTTGAAGTGCCCGGAATCAATGGATCCCCCCCATCCCGAAGGTACCTTGCCGCAATGGCAGCATTGTTCAGAAAACAGTAACCCCCGGCAAAATCATAGCCAGCATGATGCCCCGGAGGGCGGCAAATAGAAAAAACATAGTTCTTTCCACTCAGCAAATATTTTGCTCCCGTAAGCGCGGTGTATCCTGAAAACCGTACCGCTTCCCAGGTGCCCTTAACAATCATGGTGCAGCTGTCTGTCATGTAATATCCTGCCTTACCCAACGGACTGTTTACCGGCAGATGATCACGCATTTTACCAATCGCAAAAAACTCCGGCATGATGCCTTCGCTCCAAAGTCCGCTGGCTACCCATTCATCATAAGCTGTTTCCAGATACTCCAGATAGGCGGTGGAATGTACTTTACTAAAGTGTTCCGGCTCAAATATTTCCGCACGCATCAATTTTACCCGCCCATTATCAATCAGCGATTCATAAATGAGCTCGGCCCGCTCAGGTGATTCACCATAAGCTGCCACTTGATTGGAAATAAATTCCTTAGGAGGATTATGCAGGATATGTTGCGGCGAATAAATGCAAATCATGGATTCCGAAACGCTAAAAGATTAAATTAGGATCGTGTTCACTGATGTACACCAGCAGCTCTTTCGCAATATCACTCACCAGCAGGATCTTACTGTAGTCCAGATCTACATTATTCAGGTACTGAAGAACCAGTGCATCGCCAATGGAGGATTCAGGTAAAATACCAGCAAAGAAAAATCCCATTTTTTCAAACTTTTCTGTCAACAAGTAAGTAGCCGGATCCTTTAATTGAAGAAACAGATTAATTGCTGAGATGTGCTTCAGGCAAAACCCCCGAAGAATTTTGCGAATTTGTTCTTCAATATCTGATCCATAAGTAGTAACAAAGATTTCGGCACAGCTCTCCAGCTCATTCGCACTCGAACTGATAATCGAAACCGAACCATTTAATGGTGCCCAACCTGCCTCAGGTACTAAAAAGCGATGTTTTGCACCCAGATTTTGGTACAACTTTGATATCATTGCTTTATGATGTTCAGGAGCGTAAATTGGATAGGAAACCGGATCAGTCATGTACCGGAAACCCAACACCACACTGATACGCTGGATGGCACTTCCTGTGATACCTTTAAATTTCCAGGAAGCCGGACTGGTGGCCAGCAAAATCCCGCAATCGTTGATGTTAAATTTGATCATCGACTTTTGGGTGAAAATATGGTTGGTCACTGCGTAAGCGTAAATCCCCCTGAGCTCCCTCTTTTTGGGAACCTGAAAAAGGTAATCCACTAACCTGTTTAACGCACCCTGCCCCCGGTATTCCACATTCACAAACACAAAGGTTAATTCCGCAATAATGTCATCCTGATATTGATAAAGCAAAGCACCATGCCCCATAAAAACATGATCATTGGTTACTGCAACCGCTGAAATCATTTCCGAACTCCGGTTCATTTCAACCAATCGCTCCGGATAGTAAATGTGGTCATCAAAAAATGTGTATCCGTGAGTTTTGTAGGCGCACCGCGATACTTCAATGGCTTCATGCTCCTCCAAACCCCTCACCTCATATCCGATCTTTTCACTGATAATTCCAGGAACTTGCTTCTCATCTGTATTCTCAGCTATATGAGCCTTTTCTGAAGGTTCAGAAAGGTATTTTATCATCACTGTTTCTTTGCCTTGCGGGCCGAGATTACGGAATTGAAGCTCATCCATCATTTTCTGAATCAGGTAAATCCCTAACCCGGATGTGGACATATCATCCAGGTTTTTTGTCAATTCATATTTTTTAATCTGTTCAGGATCAAAAGGTATACCCATCTCTTTCAGAACAATTTTTATCCCGCCTGGGATTTTCTCGCAAATAATATCAAAAGTTGGATTCTCCTCGTCGCTGGCATGAATCATAATGTTAGAAACCGATTCTTCAATCGCCAACTCGATTTGTTCCAGCTCATTACCGGAAAACCCGACCGATTTTGCAATTTCCCTGACAAACGACTGAACCATATAGGAATAGCTTAACTTGTTGGGAAAAGTCATTTTTACTGATTCGTTAATATCCATAAGTTATTATAATTTAGGCACTTAATACAAAACTGAAACCAGGAACAATTTAAACTATTTTTCTTTAACCAAAAGATAGGTTTCTTTAATTGCCTGGCCACGCGTTTTCTTTAGCAGAAACGGTAACTTTAATCCGGTGATATGAAAGTCATCAAATGTTTTCGAAATTTTATAATCCCCTGATTTCTCTAAAATTTCATCCTTACCTGCACTGTTAGTATAAACATGGACACCTTTGCCGTAAGTATCAATTTTATTGACATCGAATTCAGAAACAATACTTTGTGTATAAAAATCTAAACTAAATGACCCGGCTTTAAATGAATAAAACTGGTCAGGTGATATCTTGTTCCTATAAATTTCTTTACCAACAACACTTTCCGATTGGTACTTGAGCAATGATGGATAAAAATAGGTGCTTAATACCAATCCAAAAGCAAAAGCAGCAATAACAGTTGGAAGTACTACCCGGTCTGCACCACTTTTTGTCACCTTAATCGTTAAGCAGAACAGCAAAAACAAAACAATAACCACTACAGGAAGAATTATTGGGTTTACCGGGAAAAACAGTGAAAAACTTAGAAATGGCGCTATAAAGAATAAAGTAATAAACCCCAAATGTAAATTACTTAAAAACCTTGAATATTTATTATTCTTCTCAATGATTGAAACTATATAATTTGCTGTAATAATTGCAATAAAGGGGAAAATGGGAAAAATATAATGCGGAAGTTTATAAGAAGATAATGATAGCGCGGCAAAGGTTAAAACAAACCCGCTTAAAGTTATGTATTCATTTGTGCCAATCCCCTTTAGCCTTAATACGAAAAGCTTTCGTATGCTGCTGAAAAGCGCGGGAATCAGAAATAAAATCCAGGGTTGAAAGTCCCATAAAATGGTTTGAAAAAAATATAAAAACCCGGAATGATTGTTCCAGGAGCTTTCACCTGTTATCCGACCAAAACTTTGTGTCCAGAAAAAAAACTTAAGCCCCGAAGGTCCCTTAATTCCGTAAACTTCTTTCTCCGGATGCAGGTCGAACTGCTGATATAGCCCAATA
>CAIXKO010000705.1 GCA_903919925.1 uncultured Bacteroidota bacterium
AGGAATGATATTCCCACCTCACAATAAGGACTGTGCGATATTTGAAGAAAAGATCGGTGGTAAATATTATGCCCTGCATCGCCCGAGCAGTCCTGAGCTTGGGGGTAACTATATATGGGTGGCTGCCTCGCCTGATCTGATACATTGGGGCGGACACCAATGTATTGCCACAGTACGCCCCGGGATGTGGGATTCGGCCCGAGTTGGCGCCGGTGGTGCACCCATCCGAACCGATAAAGGATGGTTGGAGATTTACCATGGTGCAAACGCTAACCATCGGTATTGTCTTGGCGCCATGCTGCTCGACATTAACGACCCTACCATTGTTATCGCACGCGGAATCGAACCCATTATGGAACCCTCCCAAAAATATGAACAAACAGGATTCTTTGGCAATGTGGTATTTACCAATGGCCACTATGTAAAAGGCGATACCATTCACCTGTATTACGGTGCCAGCGATGAAGTTATCTGCGGTGCCACCCTTTCGATCTCTGAAATTCTATCCACTTTGATTTAAACCCTAAACTACCCATGCCAAATAAACTAACCACAGAATACCGCTTTTTCCTCTCCATGCCCCGCAATATGCGGGTGCTACTGATAACCAACATGCTGTATGCATTGGTATTGCCTGTGGTTGAGATATTTATGGCTGCCTACATTATGCGCTATTTTGCTGATACCAGCTATGTAGCCATTTTCCAGGTGGCCATGTATACTGGCATCATCATAACATCACTAACCAACGGATTTCTCCTCAAAAGTTTCAAGGTGGCCCATTTGTACAGCTTTGGCATATTGCTGAGCGGGTTATCCATGGCCGGAATGATGTTTGTTAAGGATATTACACTCGTTGGGTTAGTGGTTTCCGGGACCTTGATTGGTGCCGCGTCCGGATTTTTCTGGACAAATCGTTACTTGATGGCGCTCAATACCACTCAGGATGAAAATCGCAACTACTTTTTTGGGCTGGAATCGTTCTTTTTTACCATTTCAAATATTGGTATTCCCTTGCTGATTGGGGCTTTACTGGTTTCGATCGATGGAACCCTGCTTTTTGGTGTCACCCTAAGTATATACTCGGGGTACCGCATAGTTACCATCATAGTTTTTGCTATTACAATACTGGCCTGCTTTTCGCTGGCCCGAGGCAAATTTACTAACCCTGTTCAGAAAGATTTTCTCTACTTCCGCTTCGATAAGCTCTGGAACAAACAGATATTGCTGGCAGCCCTGAAAGGACTGGTTCAAGGATTTTTAGTTACTGCACCTGCCATGCTCATTATGAAATATGTGGGCAAAGAGGGTTCTCTTGGGCTCATCCAGGGAATCAGCGGGGGATTAACCGCGGTTCTGATTTATTTGCTGGGCCGGTTTGCAAAACCCAAACATCGGATAATCATTTTTGCAGCCGGAATCCTGATATTCCTCGCAGGAACAATTGTTATTGGTGTTGAGCTTTCTATGATAGGGGTGATGGTATTTGTTTTATGCAAGGTTTTCTTTCAGCCGCTTCATGATCTTGCTTACTATCCCATTATGATGAAGGTAATTGACGTGGTTTCCAAACGCGAGAATCGTAATCAATACGCCTATATCCTTAATCACGAGTTTGGCCTGTACACGGGAAGGGTTATCGGATTAGGCATGTTCATATTCCTGGCCCTGTATGTTTCCGAAACCTTTGCACTCCGCTACTCCCTGATCATTGTTGCCTTGATTCAGGTATTTTCCATTCCATTGGCTAAAAATATTATGAAGCACTCATATACTGAAGAAAAATGAAAAAAAGAAGTTTCATAGCCCTGGCAAGTATACTGCTGATATTCTTATCGTCATGCAATCAGGAGATCAGCAAGCCGGTTGCTCAAACCGCTCTTCCACGGATTGATCAAATGCCGGATTTGCCGCAACCACTAAAAATTATCGATTGGAAGAAAAAATCGTTGCAATTCGATAGTCTGGCTTACAACTTTAACAACACGGCTTCATACGGACCACTGATTTGGCTTGATAGTTCCAGACGGAATTTTGATCAGGTAACTTTTGGTTTATATACGGTTATTGGTGATGTAAGACAGGGACCAAAGAAAAACGGCGGCGAATTTCATGAAGCCCTAACTTCACTGAATTCCCTTATAAGCGCCGGTCTTCTCGGTATTGATAAAACCAACCAGCACGGCTTCAATTTCGTGAAAATGGCTCAAAACTATTTCAATAGCACCACAGGCTGGAATATCGTTATGAACAACACCAACCCGGATGTAGCCATGGCAGGTGGTGGGTATGGCCGCGACTGGTGGTACGATGTGTATCCAAATGTTTTGTTTTACGGAGTGGCGGCTCTTTTCCCAAAAGTTGAAAACACAGAACTCATTCAACGGAAAGTAGCAGACCAGTTCTTCAAGTCCGACTCAATATTGAACGGAAACTATGATTATTCTTATTTCAATTACGCACAAATGAAAGGTATGCGTAATCCTATTCCCTGGCAGCAGGATGTTGCCGGCGGTCACGCTTATGTTCTGCTCTCGGCCTGGCACAAGTTTGGGGATGACAAATACCTGAGGGGGGCAAAAAGTGCAGTACAAGCTCTGGTAAACCAAAAAGAGAGCCGCTTTTATGAAATTCTCATGCAGTTTGGAGCTTACACTGCCGCCAGACTCAATGCGGAGCAAGGAACAAGTTATGATGTTACCCGTTTGCTTAACCATACTTTTGACGGATGCCAATCAAAGGATGGCCGGTATGGATGGGGCGTAATTGCTGAAAAATGGGGCGATTATGATGTTTCCGGCTTGCAGGGCAGTATCACCGATGGGGGCGGATATGCCTTCTTTATGAATTCGGTGGCAATGGCCTGGCCGCTGGTACCACTAGTCAAATATGAACCGCAATACGCCCATGCAATCGGGAAATATATGCTCAACGCGGTAAATGCCTCGCGCTTGTTTTACCCCGATCAAATTGATGAAAAACACCAGTGGCTCCCACAGATTAAGGATATAACCAATGGAATTATTGGCTATGAAGGATTACGGAAAACCGACGACCTCAATAATCCCGCATTGAAAGGCGCCTCACCGGTTGCTATAGGCGACGGGCCAAAATGGGTAGCCGGACAGCCTCCTGAATCCATGTTCAGCCTTTATAGCACTTCAATCGCCGGAGTGTTTGGAGCCATTGTAAATAAAACATCGGTTGACGGGATTCTGGCTTTGAACTGTAACGTTACCGACTTTTATGCCAACAACCCGTATCCGGTATATTTATATTATAATCCATACCCAAAGGCTGAAACAGTGCAGTATTCGTCTGATACGAGCATCGACTTGTTTGATATCATCTCAAAAAAATATCTCGCAAAAGGATCCAAAGGCAATGTCAGCATCACTTTGCCAGCCAGGGAAGCTGCTGTAGTATTTGTACTTCCATCCGGCACTAACCTGAAAACCGTTGGCTCCAAAATCAAAGCTGGTAATGTGGTCATTTCCTACAAATAAACCGAAAAGTCAAAATAAAATGAAAATATTTATACTCCTCGCATTGACCTTTTCGCTTACTACATCATTGTTTGCGCAGCGAACGATTGAAGGAACTGTTACCGATTCAAAATCAGGCGAAACCCTGGTAGGGGTAAGTGTTTTGATTAAAGGAACCCAATCAGGCACCATTTCCGATTTGAACGGAAAATATCGGCTATTTTCGGCTCAACTTACTGATAACTCAGTAATTGTGTACTCCTATGTAGGATACAAACCGATAGAAGAAATCCCTGGAAAACGCACCGTTATCGATATCAGTTTGGTTTCCAGCCAGGTGATGCTTGAAGAGTTGGTTGTAATTGGTTACGGATCGGTTAAGAAAAGAAATGTTTTGGGTGCAGTTACCAGTGTTAACAACAAAGAGCTCAACCGATTACCCCTGGCCGATGTTACTCAGGCGTTGCAGGGCCGTGCGGCAGGCGTTCAGGTTACTCAAAACACAGGCGCCCCGGGTGAAGGGGTTTCCGTTCGAATCCGTGGTGCCGGTTCCATCAATTCAAGCAACGACCCGCTTTACATCGTTGATGGCATCCCCACCGCCGATGCGCTCAGGATATTATCACCTGGGGATATAGAAAACATCACCGTTCTGAAAGATGCCTCTGCAGCAGCAATATACGGATCGCGCGCTAATAACGGAGTGGTGCTGGTAACTACAAAAAAAGGAACCAAAGGTGCAACAAAAGTTACCTATCGCGGACAAACCGGCTTCCAGAAAGCCACCCGGCTAACCAAAATGGTTAATACTGCCGATTATGTTACCATATATAATGAAGCTGCGACCAACGATAATACCCTCCTCCCCGAAAGCCTCCGGAGAAGCCTGATTTCGGCTGAAGATGCAGCCAAATTCGATAATGTAAATTATGTTAAGGAATTGCTGCAAACCGCCCCCATTAACTCCCATGAGCTGTCATTTTCAGGTGGAAACGAATCCACCAACTACCTGCTATCCACCTCATTATTTGACCAGAAGGGTATCATTAAAGGTACTGGGTACACACGCGGAACCGTCAGACTTGCCGTAAATACCGAAGTAAATAAGTGGCTTTCCGCCGGAATGAGTATGCTCGCCGGCTTATCGGGCAACGATATTATTGGCAGCTCCGGCGATGGTTATGGTGGAAACGGAGGAAGCGTGGTCAGATATGCCTTTTTCCGCAATCCTGCCATTCCCATCCGGTTTGCCGACGGATCATTCGTTGACCGGCCTGCGGCCTATTTCGGAAGCCAGATGTTTGATTCTTACCTCGGCGATGGCTATAATCCCATCGGCATGAGTGCTTATAATGATAATAACCGCAAGGATGACAGTTACCTTGGGAAGGCCTTTTTCACCGCTAAACTAAGCGATAAACTCAAGTTCACCACCAACCTCGGTATGGATTACCGGAATTCTATCAGCCGTAAGTTCAGCCCAACATGGGGAACCCTCAGTCGCATCAATGCAAAAAACGGGCTGAGCATTGGCAATGAACGAATTGCAAATTGGACCGTCAACAACTTACTCAATTATGAAACCACTTTTGGCAAGTCACATACTTTTTCGGCAATGGTGGGTTTCGAAGCCATAAAAAATAGCGGTAAGGCACTTTACGCCAGCGATATGGATTTCCCGGTTGAGCAAAAGGAACTCATTTATATCGGCAATGGACTCGGAATAAAAATCAGCAGCCAAACAGAATTTGCATCCACTCTGGCATCGTTTTTCGGAAGAGCAAATTATGATTACAAAGGTAAATATTACCTGTCCGGAACTCTGCGCCGCGATGGATCATCGAGGTTTGCCGGAGCCAATAAATGGGGCACCTTTTATTCCCTTTCCGGCGGATGGGTACTTAAGCAGGAGCAATTTCTTGAAAACGTAAGCTGGCTGTCAAACCTTAAACTGCGCGCAGGTTATGGAGCCATAGGAAATCAGGAAATCGGACTGTATGCAGCAAGCGACAGGATTTCACCGTACTTCAATTATCCCTTTGGCGGCTTATCCAATAGCGGGTATGCTCAAACTGCTCTCGGAAATTCAAATCTGAAATGGGAAACCAGCTACCAATATAATACCGGAATCGATGCAGAACTTTGGAAAGGTGCACTGGCCTTTTCTCTGGATTATTTTTACAAAGTCACCGAAAATATGCTGGTAAAAGCCCCGAACCCGCCATCCACTGGCTATGCCGAGGCTGCCTGGATCAATAGCGGATCAGTACTCAATACGGGCGTTGAACTCGAAGCGGTATATCGCCACGGTAAAAGCGATTGGGGCTATTCAATCGGTGGAAACCTCACCTTTCTGCATAATGAGGTACTGAAACTCGATGCTCCTCTATATGGAGGAAGAGTTGATTCAGGGATTTATGCCACCCGTACAGAAGTTGGCCACCCCATCGGCTCTTTCTACCTGCTGGAAATGGATGGAATCTTTCAAAGCTCAACAGACATCTTACTCTCTGCTTACCAAGGTAGTAATATCCAA
>CAIXKO010000706.1 GCA_903919925.1 uncultured Bacteroidota bacterium
AACTTGTTGTCATAATCTTCGAGTACTTCGGGATGGTTGGGCACAATTTCGCTGAGGTCCCAATATTCTTCTGCGGCATCATCACCCTGCCATAAAAAATAAAACAGAGCCACTTGCCGGTTGGTTTTAGGATTTCCGACACTGCCGTTCAGTTGCAGAGTCCTTCCCAGATCATCCGTTCCTGCCAGTGACTGGCCAAAAGAACTAAAGCCTATCAGAACAAAAAAGGAAAATAGCAGTTGTCTTTTCATGGTCACTAAAATTTTTAGTATAAAGGTTTAAATAATTAATTATCAAGCGTTTTGAGGATTAATTCAAAACTTGATGATCAGATTACGAAAAAAAATCTATTTTCTCCATATATATCGATAGTTAAATCGCCTGTTTGGAGCAGTATCACCCATACCAGAATGTAAAGGCTTACCCGCATATTCAACATGATTGGATGCATTACTTTTAATCTTTTCTGAATCCCAGAAATCATCTCTATCCGTTGCTAACAATTCAGGTGAAGAGGCCGCCAAAATCTGCCATGCAGTTTGAACCTGACCTCTGATATTAGAATTCAATTCCCAAATCAACCGCGGATGTTGGGAATCTGTTACCGGATTTTCTTTGTATTCGGCACGAAATTGATTGGTTTTAAATCGGATAAAGTACTGCAGGCAGTAACCGCGATGCATGCAACTATCCAAACAGCGTAAAAGGCACATTGAGTTTGAAAGACTTCATTTTATTGGTTTTAGAGTCGTTAGATGGAACTCCCAATACTCATTTGCTTGTGTGTGCAGCACTTTCTCATGGGTATTTCATTTTGTTGTTTATTTCAAGGTTTTAAAGCCCCATATAATATTTCAACCGGATGCAAGGCAATGCGGTTGGTAAAGTCATTAATCTGGTGACGGCAACTTGTTCCCTGAGCAGAGATAATCGTGTTGAAAGGCGCTTTTTCAATCTGATTAAAAAGGACTAATTCGCCAATTTTTTTGGAAATTTGGTAATGCTCTTTTTCATAACCAAAGGAACCAGCCATGCCGCAGCATCCGGACGGGATTTCATTCACCTGGTAATTTCTTGGGAATGAAAGCATTGAAAGTGTTGATTGCGACGAAGCTATCGATTTCTGCTGGCAATGGCAATGGAGTTTAATTGTTTGCTCCTCATCTGTAAACAAATCCATATTTATTCTGCCTGATTCCTTCTCTCTGACCAAAAATTCATCCATCAAAAAACAGTTTTTCGCCAACAGGGTTGCATCATTTCGCAGGGATGCAGCCACCAACTCGGGATATTCGTCCCGGAAAGTAAGTATCGCAGATGGTTCAATGCCGACAAGCGGGGTATCGCCAGTGATCAAATCCTTCAATAAAAGCACATTTTGTTCTGCTATGTGCCTTGCCTTCCTTACCAACCCTTTTGATAAATAGGTCCGTCCGCTTTCAACATGTTTTGGTAAAAGCACATTATAACCCAATTTCATCAATAATTTTATAGTTATTTTTCCAACTTCCACATCATTGTAGTTTGTAAATTCATCGTTAAAAAGATAAACGCTTTTGGTTGGCTTTATTGATAAGGCAGCCATTAATGTGGCGTAGTTCATATTGTACCAACTGCCAAAAGTCTGCTTTGCCAACAAAGGAAGAGTTCTTTCTTTTGCGAATCCTAACATCGAAGTGAAAGCCGGTGTACGAAGGAAAAAATTGGTCAAAGCTGGTACCAACGAACCCAGTCGGTTGATTTTTGTAATATTGGCCACCAACCAACTGCGCAATGGTACGCCATTGGCATCGTAATAATGTTGCAGAAATTCGGCTTTAAGCTTTGTCATATCCACATTCGACGGACATTCAGATTTACAGCCTTTACAAGACAAACAAAGGTCCATCACCTTATAAATCTCTTCGTGATCGAACGGATTTTTCTTTGGTGAATGAATCAGATATTCGCGCAAGATATTAGCCCGGGCTCTCGTGGTGTTTTGCTCGTCGCGTGTAGCCATAAAACTCGGACACATCGTGCCGCCCATAATTTCAGATTTGCGGCAATCGCCGGCTCCGTTGCATTTTTCAACTGCCCTCATCAGACCCATTTCGTTGGAAAAATCGAAAATGGAGTCAATTTCTTTGGTTGGTTCACCCACCTGGTATCGCAACGACGTATTCATGGCA
>CAIXKO010000707.1 GCA_903919925.1 uncultured Bacteroidota bacterium
GATCCATTGGTGAAATGGTAGGGGGTAGAGACCACCAGCATTTTGCCCCAAACCTAATAACCCGCAAACTATTCGTGCATAGGCGTTTAAAGTACCCACCCCCTGGCCCCCACCCAGAAAAAGGGAGGGGGAAAGAGCTCCAAATTTACAACGGAGAGGAGCCCCACCCATTTTCAGGGAGGGGTTGGGGTGGGTACTTAAAGGCTGGTTATATAAGAGACGCATATTTGCGTCTGTTTTGAAGGTGCATTTCTACTTCAAGTGGACGCAAATATGCGTCCCTACAAACTTATTGATCGGAATTCGGAATTCTGCATTCGAATCTATCACTTCAAAATTGATCAAAGTTGCCCATATTAATCCGTCTCCTCCACCCACTCCACAATATTCCTTTCCTCACGTGAGAAGTTGATACCGATAAGGGTAATGGGCTTGCCATCGTGTAGATAAGGGGTGGCGTAGCCTTTTTCTTTGATCTGGGCGATGGCCACGGCGGCCGGTTGGTCCATTTTGAATTCGAAAATATAGATATGGTTGCGGTTTACGATGACCGTATCGATGCGGCCATTGTTCATGTGTACTTCATTGTGGATTTCGGCACCCAACAATCGGAAAACGGAGTAGATAATGTTCTGGTAGTTTTCCTCCATGTTACTGCGGTTGGCATACGGAATTGCGGCGATGTGGCTTTTGAGGATCTTTTGAATATCCTTTGTATTGTTTGTCACCAATGCGATCTGCAACTGTATGATTTCTGAGGTTACCACTTCGAGGCTCCTTTCTGCCATCGAACTGAGCAAATGCTTCTCAAACGCCGTTTCGATTTCCATATTTGGAAAACGCAGAAAATAAACAGGCTTATCCATCAGCGTTTCCACCCTGTCGATGGTCAGATAGCCTGTTTGCAACAAAAGCGGGGCTGCCTGCATATTGGCCACATCGAACGAATCGAGAATTACGCTATCCACCGGACGGAACAACGTTTCAAAAAAGTCGATGTTCTGTCGTTTTAATACCTTGAAGATAAACGATGGGCTGCCGGTTGAGAACCAAAAATTACTGAACCTGCCGCCTTCGTTAATAAACATTCCCAACGAAACAGGGTTATAAACGGTAAGGGCATCTTCGTGAAAGCGGAATCCGTTGTACCATTTTTGGATTTTTTCGCGGTATTCAATCCGGTCAGTTTTATTTTTATCAGCCAGGGCATCTATCCGATCGCCAAAGTAGTGTTCCACCTCTTCCTGGGTGTAGCCATACATGGTGGCAAAAGCCTCGCTCATGGATATATCGCGCAGGTTGTTCAGTTTCGAGAAAACCGACACTTTTGAGAATTTGGTCACACCGGTCATAAAAACAAAGCGCAGGTGCTCATCCGAGGCTTTTATGTTGATATAGAAGTTCTCCAATACCTGACGAATCTCTTCAATATGAGGGGCATAGATATTTTCGACCAGGGGCTTGTCGTATTCGTCGATCAGGATGACTACTTTACCTTGGTTTTTGGCTTTGTTGATCAGTTCGCCAAACAAATAGCCTGATTTTGTTTCGGATGAAAGTTCGATTCCCAATTCTTTGGCACTATCCCTTAAAATAATAGCTAATCCTTTGTTGAGTTGTTCGGCCGACGAACAATCGGTTTTTGAGATGTTCAGATTAATAACAGGATACGTCTTCCAATCGTAAGGCATATCATAAATTTTCAGTCCTTTAAACAGCTCTTTGTTCCCTTTGAAAATATTTTTCAGGATGGACACCGAAAGCGATTTGCCAAACCGGCGGGGACGGGAGAGGAAGAAAATGCCCTTATTTACCGTGACTAGTTTGTGGAAAAAATCAGTTTTGTCTACATACAAATCGCCTCCCGTTATAACATCTTCGAAGGTATAATTGCTTGTAGTAATTGATTGATACATGATAATCCGCTTTATCTGGCTAAAAACCAGAATACAAAGGTAAGGGAATGGGTGGGAAAAACAATAAACTTCCAAATTCCCGAGCAACGGTTTTCCAGTCGGAGACGTTTAATGGTAAAAGAAAGTATTAAAGCTGGCACAGCAGCTAATCCGAAAACGGCACCAGATCAATTGAGGATATCTTCCTTTTTCTTTCCTTTTTAAGTTGGTCAATGTATTCATTGGGTGTTAAGCCGGTATATTGCCCGAAAATCCTGTAAAACGAAGTATCTGAATTAAAGCCAGCTGCAAAAGCGATGCCGGTTACAGAAATCCTTTCCTCTTTGCCAACTGCTTCTTCCATCAATTGTCGCACCTCATTTATCCTGTACCGGTTAACCAATCCTCTGAAATTGGTGCCTGAGAATTGTGATATGGCTTCGTATAAATACTTTTTGTTTGTCCCCAGTTCATTTTGCAGGTTTTTAAAATTAAGATCCGGGTCAAGATACAACTTACCTGATTCTATCAGATCCAGCAAACGGCTGTACAATAATGCAGACTTGTTGTTCTGATCGCTATCCGGCATGGAATCGGGATCGTAATCCGCAACCTCTTCATCTGTTTGCCGTTGGGAATATTTCAGTTCGAACCTTGACCTGGCAATTTGCAGTTGCTGATCCAGTTCTTTATTTTTCAGGAAAAGTATATTACGGTATCGCGACACCCTGATGAGGTAAACCAAAAACACCGCTGAAAAAAGCAGTATAAAAACGGAAACAATGATCAGATTTGAAAAATTCCGTTTTACCCGGCTCAGTTCCAGTTCTTTTTGCAGCAGCAGCAGGGTCTTTTTTTGGGTTTCGTTCTCAACCAAAATGCGGTTGAGGGATTCAGCCTGTTTCCCGGTAAAAATGTTCTTTTGCAGTGTAGTAAACGATTCGTGCCATTTCAGCGCTTCGGCATACTTGTGCTGGTCACGGGTAGTGATGTACACAACTTATTGTTGCTGTTTTTTGCCGCTGTTATTGATTTTAGCTGAAATTCTTTCCAAAGGCTTTCATTTCCCTTCAATAAATAACACTCTGCAATTGCTTCGAGTATGGCAGAATTCATATCCCCTCCCGGATTGCACAGGTAGGGCATTCCCATGCTTTTTGTGATCGTTGTTCCTGATGGCATATTCCAGCAGCTTTTGCGAGTAATATAAAGCACTATCGAGCTGATCTTTACGGTTGTAAGCATACGCCATTAATTGCCAGGATTCGGATATCAGAGCGGAGTCACTTGTATAGCGGGTAAGCTCAATTGCCTGCTGGTCAACCTGATAGGCAGAATCAAAATTACCCATCCTGAACTGAGCAAAGCCCAGTTTATTCGTATAAAAGAGTCGCTCCGATTTTGCCGTTAAAGGCAGGACTTTGAGCCGGACTGAAGCCAGTTGTGCAGCTTCCGGGTACTTCGAGTTCTTCATCAGCCCGGTAAACTGCGCATCAGGGAATGTTTGAGCGTTTGCCTGCTGGGTTTGAAACAAGAATAAAAGTAAAACAAACAACAATATATGTTTATTTCCCCGCATGTATACAGCATTTGAGAAGTGCAATTTACAATTATAATTTCATAGCTGATTCTTCCCTTATCCGGGCAGTTTCAGGTTATTTTCAGATTATTTTCAGATAGAACCATTTAACTGCCTCGCTACTAACTAATCAGGGTAAATTAACAGATCGGAATTTACCAAAAGTTCTTTTTGGTACACCTAAGTTCTTTTTTGGTAGAATGTTTTTTCTCCTAAAAAAGAAAGTTCGAATCTGAGAACAGAAAGTTCTTTTTTAAATGCCTGTCAAAATTGGAAAGAAATAGTATTGTTCCCGATTCAGCAACTTAAATAATTCCCTGATGAAAACCTTGGTTACTCTGATTATCGCCCTTGCACTCGCCGGTGGCGTTTTTGCTCAAACATCAACACAGATTCCGATGGCCGGCTTAGGCATCGAAGTTGATAAAAAGGTGGACAAACAGCTGCCTTTTATGGTTGGCAATAATGCCGTAATTGAATGTCCATTACAAGCTATGCGTGGAAGTGTTTCCGCAAATGGATTGGCTATTAAATCCTTATCAAAAGAAGAAGGTGCCGGCGATTTTATTCTTCGGCCACTCTCTTATTCCAAAGGAGAATTGAATACCTTGGGAAATGGGCTGATTTTTATCGAAAACAATGCCGTTTTGCTCAACAGGGGAAATTTAACCGAGCGTTTTACCGCTTCTACCGATGGCATCAGGCAGGATTTTATTCTTGCCAACGCACCTGTAGGAACGCAGGATTTATCCGTGATGCTCGAGCTTAAAGGAGCTGTGGCTACCAATTCGGCACAAGGCGTATCCATAAAAATGGACAACGGCCGGAATCTGGAATACCATAATCTTTATATTACCGATGCTGCGGGCAAGGTATTGAAAGGCGAAATGAAAGCCGTTTCCGAAGGGCTTATTGCCATCAACGTAAACGATGCCAATGCGGTATATCCTTTAACCATCGACCCAACCATTACGGATGCCGACTGGGTAGCCTTAAATACAAGTATTCCCGGCACTAATTACGAAATTTATGCTATTGCTATCAGTGGCACTGATATTTATGTAGGAGGTGCTTTTGCTGCTGCTGGTAGCGGGTTGGCAAATTATATAGCCAAATGGAACGGAAGCGCTTGGTCGGCTCTGGGAAGTGGAGTAAGTGGAACCGTTTATTCCCTTGCTATAAGTGTTACCGATTTGTATGTTGGAGGATATTTTGCAACCGCAGGAGGTATTACGGTGAATAATATAGCCAAATGGGACATAACAACTTCTACCTGGTCGGCTCTGGGGAGTGGAGTTAACAGTGACGTAAAAGCCCTTTGTATTAGTGGTACCGATGTTTATGCAGGTGGCGTATTTACTACTGCAGGAGGTAGTTCTGCAAATTATATAGCCAAATGGAACGGAACAGCATGGTCGGCTTTGGGAGCCGGATTAGACCTTAGAGTTCTTTGTATTGCTATAAGTGGCACCGACATTTACGTTGGCGGACGATTTAGAAATGCAGGAGGTTCTTCGGCAAATAGAATAGCAAAATGGAACGGAACTGCTTGGTCGGCTTTGGGAAGCGGAGCTAGCAATTATGTTCTTGCCCTTGATATAAGTGGTACAGATCTATATGTGGGAGGAAGTTTTACATCTGCAGGTGGTAATTCCGCAGATGGAATAGCCAAGTGGAACATAACAACCTCTGCCTGGTCGGCTCTTGGATCAGGATTATCTGGTGAAGCAAGAGCTATAGCAATAAGTGGAAGTGATGTGTATGTGGGTGGAAATTTTTCAACTGCCGGTGGGGTTACCGCGCAGAGAATAGCCAAATGGGATGGAACTTCCTGGTCGGCTCTAGGTTCCGGACTAGATAATAGTGCTCAGGCTATTGCAATAAGTGGTAGCGGCGATATATATGCAGGAGGATATTTTTTTAATGCAGGTGGTATTGGAGTCAGTAGTATTGCCAAATGGAACGGAACTGCGTGGTCGGCACTGGGAAGTGGGTTAAATAGTTCGGTTTCTGCTATAGCAATAACTGGAGGAGACATGTATATTGGGGGAAGGTTTACCAATGTAGGAAATGTGCCGGCAAATAGAATAGCCAAATGGAACGGAACTGTATGGTCGGCACTTGGAAGTGGCGTTGACAATGGTGTAACCAGCATAGCAATCAGTGGAACCGATGTGTATGTGGGAGGCGCTTTTACAATCTCAGGAGTCATTACGGTGAATGGTATTGCCAAGTGGGACGGAACTGCCTGGTCGGCACTGGGAAGTGGAGTTGACCAAATGGTAAACAGCATAGCAATCAGTGGAACCGATGTATATGCAAGGGGGATATTTTTCAACCGCAGGAGGTGTTTCGGCAAATAAAATTGCAAAATGGAACGGGACGGCATGGTCGGCTTTAGGACTTGGAGTTGGCGCGACTGTAAACGCCGTGGCAGTGAACGGCAGTAATGTATATGCCGGAGGCGATTTTACAACCGCAGGTGGTAATCCGGCAAACTATATTGCCAAGTGGGATGGAACTTCGTGGGTTGCACTTGGAGCTGGATTAGGCGCTAGTACGAAAGCCATTGCAATAAGTGGAAGCAATGTGTATGTAGGAGGCGCTTTTACAACCGCAGGAGGCGTTGCTGCTAATTATATAGCCAAATGGGATGAAACAACCTCTGCGTGGACAGCGCTTGGAAGCGGCGTTAATTCATGGACAATAAGCATTGCCGCCAGTGGAAGCGATGTATATTCAGCGGGTTATTTTACAACCGCAGGAGGCGTTGCCGCAAATTATATAGCCAAGTGGGATGGTACTGCCTGGTCGGCGCTTGGAAGTGGTGTTAATTCTTCACCCAATGCCCTTGCCATGAGCGGAACTACCGAATTAATTGTAGGAGGTGGTTTTATGACCGCAGGTGATAAATTTTCGCCTTATCTGGCAAAGGTAGGCCTTTTAGGAGTTGCAGCACCCACCATGTTTGAATTTACACCAGGCTCTGCTGCAACAGGAGAAACAGTGACCATTACGGGAGAAAATTTAACTGGTGCCACCGCAGTAAGCTTTGGCGGCACAGCAGCAGCTTCGTTTACAGTTGTAGACGCTAACAGCATTACGGCAGTTGTTGCATCGGGTACAAGCGGAAGCGTAAGTGTAACCACACCAGGCGGAACTGCCACTCTTGCAGGATTTACGTTTATTGATGCACCGTCAGCACAGCCGACAAACCTTAACTTTTCGAACACCAAAACTGGTTCCGATTTCAATATCGTGGTCAACTACACCGCTTCGGCATCGGCCGAAGGCTACCTCGTGGTGAGAAAGACAGGTTCATCCCCTACCTTCGTGCCAGTGAACGGAACCACCTACACGGCCGGCGCACAGGGCAGCGACCAGGTCGTGTATGCCGGAAGCGCGGTGACTTGCACCGATGCTACTGTAACAGCCGGAACGGCCTATTACTATGCTGTTTATGCCTACAAAGGCAGCGGAAGCTCGATTGCCTATCGTACCACCAGCCCTTTAAGTGGGAATAGTACCCTGTACAACACCAGTCCGGGCGCAGTTGCCAGTTCCGCCTCCACAGCAGTCAGCGCAGGTTTCCCCAATGCGGGGGTGAACGTCACCTTCCCGGGTGGTACCACCGGTACCACGCTAACCGTAACGAAAACAGCAGCCGCGCCAGCCTCCAACATTTCTGTCCTACCTGGTGTTAGGGGAGTGAAGAACCTCTATTATACCATCACCTCTACCAATCCCACCCCGGGAACCTTCACCCTGGTGATGGATTTCTCTGGTTTAGGCTTAGCCCAGGGCCAATGGGCC
>CAIXKO010000708.1 GCA_903919925.1 uncultured Bacteroidota bacterium
CCTGGCACCTGACGATGGGATTACTCAGGAACAAATCGCCGAACTCAGTGAATATGCTGAAAAGTATCACGTGCAGGTTATCGGCAACTTTCAATCGTTTGGCCACATGGAGAAAATACTGAGCAAACCCGGGTACCAGCATCTGGCCGAGAGTGGGCACATACTCACCCCCACAAAAGAAGAATCTTATCAGTTTATGAAAGAAGTTTATTCTGAGGTAGTTCCGGCTTATTCCAGTCCCTACTTCAACATCAATTGCGATGAAACTTTCGGGCTTGGTGAAACACTATCGAAAAAAATGGCCGATAGTATCGGTATTGAAGGGATATACGGATATCATATCAACCGGTTGAACGATCTGCTCAAGCCTTATCAAAAGCGTATACTCATGTGGGGCGATATTGCGGCTAACCCAAAAATTGTAGCCCTGTTACCCCGCGATATCACGGTTATTTCATGGGGATATCATGATGCAGCCAGCTTTGATTACGCGATTAAGCCATTTTCCGATCAGGGGTTAAACTTTTGGGTGGCCCCGGGCGTGAGCTGCTGGGGCAATGTTTTTCCAAATCTGAAGGTAGCCAATGTCAACATCTCTAATTACATCAGGGATGGTTATAAGTTGGGCGCCACCGGTGTGCTCAATACCTCCTGGATGGACGACGGAATGAACTTTACCGAAAATAACTGGTACGGTTTTGTTTGGGGTGCTGAAAAATGCTGGACAGCACCAGTTACCGGAGAGCCGGCATCATCAGCGCAAAAGACAGTTCACCCGATTAATATTACCGATAATTCTGAATCTGCTTTCGATCAGGCTTTCGATAAAATCTTTTTTGGTATCAGGGAAAAATCGGTTACCTCCTGGATGAAGGCGTTTTCTTCGCTCCATCAAAGTAAAGTGCGTGATATTGCCAGGAGCAGCCGGATATTTGAACCGGTTCTCCCATTCTATCCGGAGTATATTGATGACAGCCAATTGGAGCTAAATAGTTTAGTTTTAGCCAAACTCGATAGCCTTCAGGCATTGCTTCCCGGTTTAAAGCAGGAAGTGGTTAGAAACGGCATCGATCTTGATTATCTTGATTTTGCCCTTGCTGAGGTTAGATTCTCTGCCAATAAAAATATTTTCAGAATTGAATTATATCGATATTTAAAGAAACTGAATGGCGCAATTTCAGCCGAAAGTCTCAAAACAACTCTCAAGATTCTCATCCGGCAATCTGAACAATTAAAAACCCGTTACAGCGATTTTTGGAAGCAGGTTAACCGCGATTGGTGGCTCGAAAGGAACATGGCAAAGTTTGATCAGCTGAATCAGGATCTTTGGAATATCCGTGGACTTACCATACTCACAATTTCCGATACGCTTACACCTGCCGGGCGAAGCCTGAAAATGCAGTCGATGCTCGATAATCTGCCGGTTTATTATACCCTCAACGGGCAAATTCCAACATTGAATTCAAACAAATTTTCCGGTGAGATCATGATTACTTCAGATGTAACCATCAGGGCCCGTGTGATTGCTGAGGGTAAAGAGTTTCCGGAATCAGCCGATAGTTTGATCATACATAAAGCAATTGGTAAACTGCATAAACTTAATAGTACCTGGAGCGCTTATCACCCGGCTTACGATGCAGGTGGACGATATGGCTTGTTGGATGGCAGAACCGGCAACGTCAACGATATCCGTAGTGGACGCTGGCAGGGTTACTCCGGACAGGATATCAATGTGGAACTCGACTTTGGCCGGTTGGACACCTTGCATTCCATTGCCATGAATTTTTACCAAACCACCTTCAGCTGGGTAATACTACCCAAGCAAGTGGATATTTATACTTCTGATGATGGCATCAATTATCGTAAATACAAGGCAATTACCCACTCCGTGCCGGTCAATATTCCCCAGGCAGTTACCCACCTCTTTGAAGCCGATTTAAACAATTTGATCACACGATATCTGAAGGTAGTAGGCGTATACTCTGGTCCTCTCCCCGATTTTCACTCCTCTAAGGGCGAGCAATCGCTGATGTTTGCTGACGAAATTGTTATCAGATAATGAAAATGAATAAAATAGAAATTAGAAAAATTTCCTTTTTAAATTGGGAAGTGACGAACAGACAGATATAATGATGAAACTAGAACTGAATAGCCGCAGATGACCGATGTTTATACCAAATGATTATTCCGGTGATAAGGGTAAATAGAACCAGAATGCCACCCAGTGGAACTACCAATATGTAAAACATGCCCAGAAAAACGCCATAGATTCGACCCGTATGCACTTCCTGCGCCAGATTCCATAGCGACAAGGGTGAATTATCAATGATATTTTCTGGCATAATACTAACCTTGGCACCGTAACCTATACTTAATGCTCCCTGGTCATAATCAAAAACCACGGGCTGATTATGGAAATCCGCACTGAAACCTGATACTTTGTAATCACCTATCGGAGGTCCAATTTGCGTTAGGCGCGTGTAAGGCTCCATTTTTATCAAGTCAAATACATCCCCGGTTGCATAATTCCATCGGAAAAGCCCTTCGAATGAACCAACCATTAAATTCTGATTGCCCATATCTTCAAGTACCGTTACTCCCATAATGCTGGCGGGAGGTTGGATATTAAAACGTTTCGCTTGGTTTTTAAAGTTGCTTTCGAAAGAATAAAAGCCTTCTGAAGTAGAAACTAAAAATGCTTGTTCGTTCGGGATATAAATTATCCGGCGCAACATGTCAAACCATGGATTAGGTGTATCAAGTTCCGTGAGTGGTATTTTCGTAACCCGCGCATTGGCTATGGCTATCAGCAGAGGCGGCCTAAGAAATATGCCGGTGAGTGTTGTTCCAATAAGAAACAAGCTGGTTATCCAACCAATCCGTTTGTGCCACTTTAAGTTCCATTTATACGTTTTCTTGAATTTGTCGCGTATTGTTTTATCTGATTTTTTCTTCTTCAACCCTTTCTTCGAGAAAAACAAAATCAATCCGCCAACACTTAACAGAATAAAAATCAAGGCAACTAAATCAACAAACAGTTTACCGGCAACTCCATATATCTCTCCGCTATGAATTACCCATAAAGTTTTAAATAACCCCACTTTATTGTCGTAATTCTCGGGTTTAGGAAGTTTAATTATTTGGAAATCCTTCAGATTAGTGCTAAAAAGCAGGTTGGAACGTGTCATAATAATAGCAGTATCGCCTTTTTGAAGCATATCCACCACATTTTCTTCCTTTACGGGTAGTGGTATTTTAATCCAGCGGTTTTCTTCCTGATTGAAGCCATACAGCCCAAATAAAGTACCTGCCAGCAGAACTTTATGTATTGCCAGTACTTTAAATATCTTCCGGTTGTCAACTCCAACAGGGAACCCTGCGTTAAAATCATTAAAATTCTTGAAAGCAGAATCTGTTTGCCAGATACCGATATTCCCGTATGCCAAAATGCTGTTATTCGCCAGTTTAACGGTTGCGCGCACGGCAGCGTTGTTCCAGTTTTTGTAGTGATATTCACGGGGCAAAATGTTGCGGCTAATATCAATGGAAGAAATAGCCTGACGATGATTTAAAATAACACCTGAGAGTGAAAATATAATAATCAATGCCGCGATAACCACACCTAACCATTTGTGGGTCAATTTGAATAATTTATACATAAATTTTTTAGCACAACATTTGAAAACTCATTGGTTGGTTAAAAGCAAGAAAAAAGCATACAGGAATATCCAAACGAATATCCCTGTATGCCATATTGTTTAATTTATTTTATCTCAGTTTTTTAGCGAAAATGGTTTTTAGCATTAAGTCGCAGAATACGATAACTCCACCAACAATCATCAACGAATCCGGGATGATCCTGGACCACATCCACCCTTTCATAGGTTCCACGGCGCTGCGTAACCGGGCATAGAAATATCCCATATCATGTGCTATACGGGTTTGCTCAATACCAATTACGTAAGTTGGAACGGCGTACAGTAATGCTCCGATAGTAAGTATCCAAAAGCCCCATTTGCTTAATTTATTATTCCAAACCAGGTCTTTCGCCAATGAATTAGCCCGGGCCGTCATGTAGATAAAGGCAATGGAGATGTATCCGAATGCACCTAACAATGCGATATGACCGTGAGGCATAATCAGGTAGGTACCATGAGCATAATAACTGATAGTAGGTGTATTGATAATCATTCCGAAAAATCCGGCTCCAATCCAGTTAAGGATAGCAGAACCGGCCAGCCACATGAATACGGTGCCAAATTCAAAGCCTTCGCCCGAGTGTGCTTTCTCTTTTTGGTTTTTCATGGCTTCAATAATCATCAATGCCAATGGAAGTGGTTCGAGGGCAGAGAATATACCGCCGATGGCCACCCAGTACTCGTCCAAACCTTGCCACCACAGGTGGTGTCCGATACCCAGGGTTCCACTCATCATGATCAGGAACAGTTCGAACATCATGGTTTTTACAGCAATCTTTTGGGAAATCAGCCCCAATGAAACCGTGAAGAACGCAATAACACCGGCAGCAAAAAGCTCAAATGTCAACTCTACCCACAAGTGGATTACCCACCAACGATAGTAATCATCTACCGTGAAGTTTGGAATTATTTTATGAACAGGCATCATACCGGCGATGTATAAAGTGGCAATGGCAAATGCCGACCAGATTATAGTACTGACCAATGGATTATTGGTTGCTGATTTTCGAATTAATGACACCACCAGAATAAACCAAAATACCAGGCCAACAACCAGGCCGATATCCCAAATGCGTGCGAGGTTTAATAGCTCCCGGCCTTCGTTACCCAGCCAAAACCAGTTGGAGCGAAGGTGGCCGGTTGCACCCAGGTACAATCCTATCATTGAACCAACAGCAACAACCAGCAAGGCTCCCCAAAGTACATCAACCAACCAGGGGAATTTATGGTCTTTATTTGCCACCCAGGGAGCAATCAATAAACCTCCAACAAGCCAACCCACAGCAACCCAAAGAATGGCAAGTTGTGTATGGATAGATCGCAATACATTGAAAGGCAAAATGCTTTGCGCAAGAATAAAGTCGCCTTTTGGTTCAGTATACAAATGTGATAAATATCCCCCAATCAATAATTGAACTACAAACAGAGCCGCAACAATTGGAATGTATTTTAATAATTTTACCTGCGAGGGAAACAGCTTTGTGATTTTCAGGGCAGGTTCCAGTTTATCATCAGGGCCTTTTTTGAATAAATACTCGTATGAAAGAAATATAACAACTATGGTCAATGTCCATAGAATCAAAAATTCCCACAAAGAAACCACATGAGAATTAAATGCAACACCCTGATCCAATTGCGGCACATTTGGCCAGTTGTTGGACCATGTCCGGTTTGTTCCAGGGCGGATTGAAGATGATACCAACTGCGACCAATCGAAAAATGCAGCAATTTTTACTGCTTCTTCCGGGCGAATAACACCTCCTTTAAATGCTCTTTCAGGATCGCCCTCAACCAGCATTTTGGTAATGTAAGCGACATTGCGATGGTAAGCCTGCGCTGATGCGTCAGTGTAAACAGTTCCTGCTTCAAGGAGTTTAGTTTGCTGTTTCACATCTTGCTTTACCCGCTCCTTTACAGCGCCACGCTCAATTTCTGTCAATTGGGCATTGTTTTTTTTGAACAATTCCTGACCGTAATAGTCATACAAAAACTCAGTTCGGTAATGCAGCATTTCTGTGGTAAAATCGGGCCCGATATAGGCGCCCATGCCCAACAGACTGCCCCAGTCCTGAAGATCAAATTCCTGAAAATATCCTTTCCCCTGCACTACATCTTCATACGTGTAAAGTTTCTCCCCACTGATTGATGTTACCGTTTTAGGAATGGGCGGCACCTCTTTCTGCAAATTTGCCGTAAAGTAAATCAGCATCGACACCATGAAAAGTGCAATAATCCAGAATCCGGCAGTTAATCCTTTCCGGCTCATAAATTTGTCAATTAATGACTCTTTCATTTATTTATTTTATTAATAATTATTAGATATAGAATTCTTATTTTACATAAATTGATCTCAGGTCGGCCACAAGTTTTAGGTATTTAGTCACATACTCGTTGTCAGGAGTGGATAAATTGGACTCCTTAAAACCAACAGACATAGATTCAAGTACATCATGGGGCAGCAATTGTGCTGCCATTGGATAAAGAATGTTATTCTCTTTAAAAATGTGATTGGTAAGCAAAGTGCAATAATTCATTAAGTTTTCTTTTATTTGGCTGAATGCGGTACGATCACCAAGCTTTAATTTGGCGATACTTTCTTCAGCCAGTTTTATATAAGCTCTGCCTTCATCATGCTCATGAAGCATTACGCCGATGGGTCCCCCCTGGCGAGGCATTCCTTGTCTCTCCATTTCCATAAACAGCACATCCTCTTCTTTTAGGTGATGGTATTTATCCGCGAATTTTTTAATGAAATCAACAATTTCCTCTACATGGTTCAGATTGATTTTTGTTTCATCTTCAGCTGTTAAGATGAGTTGCGTAATCTCAATCATTTGCAAGATACTGTCGTGTTCTTTTACTAGAATTTCTATTGCATTCATATTGCTAATTATTTAACTTGTTATCATATAAAACTTTAAAATACTACAAAGAGGTAGTAAATAACCTCAAAAAAATTAGTATCGCACTATCTTGTCAAAATCCATGTCAGACAGATTGGTTTCACGAAAAACTTTGTTCAGTTGCGTTCTTACCTGTTGCCAGGTATTATGCATGGCACATGGAATTGTGGATGAGCATTTTTCAAATCCCAACACACAGCCACTCAATTTATCCATGCCTTCAACGGAATCAATCACATCAAACAGGAAGATATCCTTGGTGTTTTTATTAAACAGGTAACCACCTCCCCTTCCTTGAACGCTTTGGATAAATCCCGATTTTGACAGATCGGTCATCAATCTGCGCAAATATTTATCAGAAACATGCAGCTCCTCCACTAATTGTTTGGCACTGTACAATTGATCAGGCTCTTTCGCCATAAAAATCAATATCCGTAAAGCGTACTCCGATGTTTTCGACAATCTCATAAAATACTACCTATGTGTATTATTAAGTGCAAAGGAAAATCTTTTTTTTGGATCTGCAAGAAAGAAGTCAAAAAAGTTTACCGCTTTCATTAATACTCCCATTTTTGCACTTCCAGAATTTTACCTGCTTTCTCTTACCATGAAATCACTAAATTTGTCAATTTAGACTGAATCCTGTTTGATACAATATAACAAAAGGTGATTCATTTATCAGTCAAACTGGTAGATTAAACATAATGTGTAACCGCAGAATTTAATGATAATGGAACACGATATCAGATGGAAACAACGTTTCCAAAATTACAAAAACGCACTGATGCTTTTGGAGGATGGAATTGAATACTATAAAACCAACCCAGTTTATATAGTTAAGGAAGGTATTATACACCGCTTTGAATTTACGCACGAACTGGCCTGGAAAGCGATGAAAGATTTTCTGGAATACGAAGGAATTACCGGAATAATTGGTTCGAGGAGTACTACCAGAGAAGCCTTTAATAAAGGCCTTATTTCCAATGGACAGGAATGGATGAATATGATCGAAAGTAGAAATGATGCCGTACATACATACAATTCTGACATATTAGAGGTTGAATTTTCAAAAATTGTGTCTGCCTATCTTGGCTTATTCAGGGATTTTCAAAAAGCGATGCAAAACTAAAGGCATTTAAATACATACTAAAACTTCCGCTAATACGAATAAGCAAAATGACCAACAAAATCGTTTTAATTACCGGTGCCACAAGCGGAATTGGAATGCAAACTGCTATTTCATTGGCCTCTTTGGGTGCAACTGTGGTGGTTACAGGACGTAACCGCCAGAATGGGGAAGACGCAATCAAAGAAATAAAGGCGATTTCAAAAAACAACAATATTGAATTGATTCTCGCTGATGTTTCAACCATAGCGGGGATAGAAGGCCTGGTAACAGAGTTCAAATCAAAGTATTCACATTTGGATGTTTTAATTAATAATGCCGGACTTGCAGCTAATGAGTTTAAAACAACAGAGGATGGTTTTGAAGCAAATTTCGCAGTAAATGTTGTGGCACCTTATGTTCTGACAACTTTGCTCCTGGAAACTTTGAAGGCAAGTAAAAAGCCGCGGGTGATTACCTTAACCGGAGGGGACCTGCCTTCAAAAATCCAATTGGACAACCTGCAAAGTGAAAAATCATTTAATGGCCTTTCTACCTATTCACAAACCAAAATAGCGATGATGTGTCTGATGTATGAATACGCACAAAAGCTAAAGAAATCCAACATCACAATAAATATTTGTTATCCTGGTCAGGCAAGTACCCGGATGACCCAAAATGTTACTGCTTCCATGTTGCCATTATTAATACGACCAATGTTCCCCCTATTCAAAATGTTAGTCAGGCCCGACAATGGAAAGTCGGCAAAAAAAGCATCCCGATCATCTGTGTATTTGGCAACATCAAAAGAGGTTGAGAATATCACAGGAGTTTATTGTGATAAAAATGTGCATTTAAAAGCGATGCCGGAAGTGGTGACTATCGATTATAATAGGAAGTATATTTGGGAGAAAGTTGTCGGATTAGTGAATGGTTAATTAAGGGTTAATGGTAAAGGGTTAATGGTAAAGGGTTAATTAAGGGTAAAGGGTTAATGGTAAAGGGTTAAGTAAGGGTAAAGGGTAAAGGGTTAAGTAAGGGTAAAGGGTAAAGGGTTAAGTAAGGGTAAAGGGTAAAGTAGGGGCGATCCTTGTGGTCGCCCCTAATACGGAACGGGCAAAGGGCAAAAGGTAAAGGGTAAAGGGTAAAGGGTAAAGGGTAAAGGGTAAGAGCTTTTAACTGTCAGCCTCGTACTCCAAATCAGCCACTTTAAGAATATCCTTTTTATAAAAGAGTGAGCCCACCAGGAATAAAACGCCGGCAACCAGAACAAACACCGGTAATATGGCCAGGGCGGTGCCCAGGGTTGTTTGAGTGGAAATGGCGCCAATAACAATTGGCCCTAACATGGAACCCAGCGAATTCTGGATGACTACCGCAATGGCATAAGAGGTTGCGCGAAGGCCAGGGTGAACGAGATCCTGTGTTACTGCTCCGGCAGCGGGTATAAACATGGTGACGGTAACTCCGAAAAGGAGCAGACAGATATATTGAGCGGTATCCCTGAATACTACAAAAGCCAGAAAGCAGAAAAAGGCGGCAACTAAAGAGGTTATGCCAGGAAAAACCAGCCGCGCATTCAGCTTCTTACGCCGCCACCGATCAACCAAAAAACCTCCAAGTGGTGCGCCAACCAATGCCAATAGCATGACCAGCGATGCTTTTGTGCTGGACTGCTGAGCCGGAATTCCATATTCACGCGTAAAATATGATGGTAGCCAGGTGAGCAGGGAGGTGGTGGTGAAAACAACTGCCATCATGCCAAAGTAGGTCAACAGCAAGGAAGGTTTCTCAGCAAATTCGCGAAACATATCCTTGGTGCTCATCTTGATTTTTTCGATTTTGGCTCCTTTAATTCTTGGAGCTTCGTTGCGGATTAGTTTAACGGTTTTGTAATCCTTGCTGAAAAAGAAAAGAATGGCGATAAATAATCCGGGTAAAGCAACAATTCCAAATGCACTTCTCCATCCCCAATGTGAGGCGATAACTCCCCCTAATGCCACCCCAATGGCACTGCCCAGCGGAATGGCTGCATTCCATAAACCCATGATCCATGAGCGTTTCTCAATCGGATAAAGACCTGAAATCATTGCTGATCCACCGGGAGCGTAACCTGCTTCCCCGATTCCGATGAACGTGCGGGTGGTCAATAAAGCTCCGAAACTTTTGGTGAGGGCAGCAGCTGCGGTTGCCAGGCTCCAGATAGCCGCCATTACCCCGATAGTCCGCCGCCGGCTCCAGCGGTCAATCACCAGAGATACAGGAAAAGTTAACAAAATGATCGATAAATATACCGCCGACATCAGCATCCCCAGCTTGGTATCGCTGGTGCCAAATTCAGCTTTTATATATGGTAAAAGCGCTGAAACTACCATCCTGTCTATGTAATCAAACATGTACAACAGAAAAAGCAAGGAAAACAGGTAATTGGTGTAACGCTTGGGGAATATGTACCCCGGTAAAATATTTGCAGCTATTTTCATATCTGAAAGATTAGGTTTAGCAGGTTCATCCTTAAACCCATAAATCTACACTTCCGAATATTAGCGGGATTCAGTACTTTTACCTAAACTCAAATACAAAAAATCTACCAAAAAATCAGGATATGGAAACGAAATTGATGTTAAGGGTGTTAAGGATGTTACGGGTGTTAAGGGTGTTAAGGATGTTAAGGGTGTGGGGAATCTTGGTTGGGGTGATGGTGGGGGCGGTTGGTTGCGGGGGTGGGTCGAAAATTAAATTGATGAGCGGGGGAAAATCGGAGTATGTGATTTGTGTGGCTGACACAGGTAATCAGCAGATTATGAGGGCGGCGAATCTTTTACAGGTATATCTGAAAAAGATTGGTGGAGCAGAAATCCCGATTAAAGCCGTACTGGGTGACCTGCCGGAAAAAGCTATCGTGATTAATCCGGATGCGAGAACCGGACATGAGGATGCCTTCAGTATCGTTACAGTGAAAAAACAGGTGATTATTACCGGTGGAACTCATAAAGGATGTATTTATGGGGTAGTTGATTTGCTCGAGAAACAGTTGGGATGCCGGATGTATGCGCCAGGATTCGAGGTGATTCCAAAGCTTGATCGGGTAATGTTGCCGGTATTGAACTATTCTGATCAGCCGGTTAATGAGTATCGTAATGTACATGGCCGGTTTACTGAGGATGAAAACTACCGCGATTGGCAACGGCTCGATGTAATCAGTGATGTTTTTGCCGATGGATATTATGTGCATACATTCAACAGGCTGGTTCCATGGGAGGAATATTATCAGAAACATCCGGAATATTATGCATTGATGAACGGCAAGCGGATTATCGATCAATTGTGCCTGACCAATCCGGAAGTATTGAATATTGCGATGAAAAAGCTGGAGACCGATATGGCACTTCAACCGGATAAGCAGCTGTGGTCGGTTAGCCAGAACGATAATTTTTCTTATTGCCAGTGCGAAACCTGTAAAAAAATTATTGCGGAGGAAGGAAGCCCGGCGGGACCAATCATCCGCTTTGTGAATGAGGTAGCCAAAAAATTCCCGGACAAAACAATTTCCACCTTGGCATACCAGTATAGCAGACAGGCTACAAAGATTACCAAACCAGCCGGGAATGTTCAAATTATGCTTTGTACTATTGAACTCAACCGCAGTCAGCCCATTGGCGATGACCCACGCAGTGCATCCTTCCTGAAGGATATCGTTGATTGGGGGAAAATTGCTAATCATATTTATTTGTGGGACTACACCGTGAATTTTTCGCACCACACCACGCCGTTCCCAAATATCCATGTGCTGCAGCCAAACATTCAGCTGTTTGTGAAGAATAATGTGTTTTCGCAATTTCAGCAAAGCAATACCGATGTTGGCCATGAATTCTCAGAGCTGAAATCATACTTGCTGGCACGGATACTTTGGAATCCCGATATCAAGGCGGATTCCGTAATCAATGATTTTATGAACGGTTATTTTGGACC
>CAIXKO010000709.1 GCA_903919925.1 uncultured Bacteroidota bacterium
CCATATTTTCTTCCCAGGTCGCTTAATGAATTGGTAACGCTATCCATTTCATCTTTTAAGCGCTGGAGTTCCAGATTTCTGATATTAAGTTCTTCAGCGATTTTAATCCGGTGCAACGATTGAACTTTTTTATCATAAAACGTCCGAACAGAGTCAACCATAGCACAGGCAACTAAAGGATCTGTATCGAGAACCTGGACTCTAACTGCTTCATTTTCCGTTTTTCTGAAAGAAACCTCCTCAGCGAATTTGCCATACAAGGCAGTTTTAAAAAACTTATACTGCCGGGAGATTTTGTAGTGTTCATCGAGCTTAAAAGCAGCAATCATCTGATCACGGATATCACCCGAATTCAAAATCTCGAGCATTTGCTCCGTGTAACTCTCTTCCGAGTATTTCCCCATGTTAACCGGGTAAATCACGGATGTTGATTTATACTTAGGCTTAATAAACATTGGGGATGACAATACAAATGCAATAATACCGGCAATCAAAGCAATGATTCCCAAATGTATTTTCCATTTCAGTACGAGGTCAAGCAAAGTTTTGTTGTTCAGATAAGGATTCATGGCCATGAATTTAATTTACACGTAACAGGTAATATTGTTTTTTTCCTTTTTGGATGAGAATAAAGCGGTCGCGGATCAGGTTGTCGATGGTGACGTTATAATCCGGATCAGAGAGCTTTTCTTTATTCATGCTGAGGCCGCCACCTTGCAGCATTCTCCGGGCTTCCCCTTTTGAAGGAAAAATAGCGGTACTTGATGCCAGGAGATCTATAAGCGGAATGCCATTGATCAGGAGACTCCGGTCGAGGTCAAACATAGGTACACCCTCAAAAACGGCCAGAATAGTTCGTTCATCCAAAGCCGCAAGTGAATCATGAGTGCCTTTGCCAAAGAGGATTTGTGAAGCTTCAACTGCCATTTCCAGGGCTTCGGCTGAATGTACCAGCTGAGTTACCTCCTCAGCGAGCCGACGCTGTAGCACCCTTTCATGAGGAGCTTCCTGGTGCCTGGAAACCAAAGCATCAATTTCATCTTTATCGAGGAAGGTGAAAATCCGGATGTAATTAATTGCATCAGCATCAGCCACATTCAACCAGAACTGATAAAAATGGTAAGGTGATGTCTTGTCCTGATCCAGCCAAATTGTGCCTGCTTCCGTTTTCCCGAATTTTCCACCATCGGCTTTTGTAATCAGCGGGCTGGTCAGCGCAAAAGCTTCACCACCGGCTTTCCGGCGAATCAGTTCGGTACCGGTGGTAATATTTCCCCATTGATCGGAACCACCCATCTGAAGCCTGATTCCATTGTTGATGTACAAATGAAGAAAATCATATCCCTGAACCAACTGATAGCTAAACTCGGTAAAAGACATGCCGGAATCCAGTCTTTTTTTTACAGAGTCTTTGGCAGTCATATAGTTAACAGTAATATGTTTACCAATATCCCTGATAAAATCCAGAAAGGAAAACTCCTTCATCCAATCGTAGTTGTTCACCATTTCGGCCCGGTTAGGAGCATCACTATCGAAATCGAGGAAGTGCGATAATTGTTTCTTGATGCATTCCTGATTGAACCGAAGTGTTTTTTCATCGAGCAGGTTTCGCTCTTCCGATTTGCCCGAAGGGTCACCGATCATCCCGGTGGCACCGCCTACTAACGCGTAAGGCTTATGCCCACAGAGCTGAAAGTGTTTCAGCAAAATAATGCCTACCAGATTCCCGATATGAAGGGAATCGGATGAAGGGTCGAACCCGATATAGGCCGAGCCCATTCCTTCTTCAAGCATCTCCCCGGTTCCGGGCATGATGTCATGAATCAATCCGCGCCAGCGCAATTCGTCAACGAAATTCATGCTCAAAAATTTTGGCTAAGATAACTATTTGGCCATTAAACCCTGAATTATGGCTCTTTGGATGGCATAACTTCATCCTTTCCCCTTTTCACTAGCTCTTCCAGCTTTAGAAATGGAAGCACTGTGGGTACTATTTCAGAAATTGGCTCGTACAAAACTGATTTATTTTGCACTTCTAAGGGAATTATTGGTCGTTTTTCACTGATAAATTCCAATACCAGTAAAAAGACACTGACAAAGAGGGCGGCTTTAAAAACTCCAACTGCAATTCCTGCAATCCTGTTAATCCAGTTGAGTGAGATTGCCTGGAGAAAACTGCTGATAATACCGCCGAGAATCTGGGCGATTATTATGATTATCAAAAAGGTAACAATAAATGAGATCACTGGCATCAATGAGAATTTCAAACCAAATCCTTCCAGAAGATCGGCGGTCCACCATGAAAACTTTATTGCACCCCAAATGCCAAAAATCAAGCCGGCCAGTGAAGCCACCTCACCAACAAAGCCATTCTTGAAACCAGAAGCAATCCCTCCGGCAAGAATTATTATAATAACGATATCCAACCAATTCATTACAAGTGCTGTGTATCTTAAAATTCAAAAGTAAGGATATTTTTATACTTTTGAATCCATACATAACTTAGGACAGAAATGCCGATACTGAATTCAATTATTTCCTGGTTCGTGACCAAGCGAAAGTACGAAATAGACTTTTTTAAGCGCTATCCGGTTGAAGTTCAGAATGACATGCTGGTAAAGCTCATCAAACAGGGTAAAAATACTACTTTTGGAAAGGACCACGGATTCCAAAGCATAGAAAATTACCAACAGTTTGCCTCACAGATACCTATAAGGGATTATCCGGCAATTAAGCCCTATATTGACCGGTCGATGCGGGGTGAAGCGGATATTCTGTGGCCCGGTGAAACAAAATGGTTTGCAAAATCATCGGGTACCACAGGCGATAAAAGCAAGTTTATCCCCGTTACCCGCGATAATATTGAGGATTGTCATTTTCAGGGGGGTAAGGACACGCTGATTTTTTATTTTGGAAATTATCCGGATAACGATTTGCTGTCGGGTAAAACACTGACTATTGGGGGCAGCCACCAGGTATCCGATGTTAATTCCGAAACTTTCTTTGGCGACGTGTCTGCTGTTTTATTGCAAAACCTGCCGGCTTATGCGCATTGGATCAGAACTCCTGATCTCGCGGTTGCCTTGATGAATGAATGGGAGGAAAAACTGCATAAAATCGCGGAAATTACCTGCCGTGAAAGAGTCACGAGTTTGGCGGGAGTACCATCGTGGACTTTGGTTTTGCTAAAAAAGATACTCGAAAAAACAGGAAAATCCACTATTGCAGAGGTTTGGCCAAATCTGGAAGTATTTATGCACGGCGGAGTCAGTTTTACTCCTTATCGTAGTCAATTTCAGTCTATTATTGGATCGGATCGGGTTAAGTACATGGAAACATATAATGCATCCGAGGGCTTTTTTGGTATTCAGGATGACCCGGAGGATTCCAATATGCTTCTGATGCTGGATTATGGAGTATTTTATGAATTTATCCCGGTGGACGAGCTTGAAAGCGGTAATCCGAGAGCCCTTACGCTGGCTGAAGTGGAAACAGACCGCAATTATGCGATGATTATTTCCACAACCGGTGGTTTGTGGCGCTATATGATTGGAGATACTATACGATTCTCTAGCCTGCAACCGGTAAAATTTAAAATTACCGGCCGCACCCGTCATTTTATCAATGCATTTGGCGAGGAGATCATTATTGATAACGCTGAATATGCGCTCCGGAAGGCATGTTCAGGTACCAATGCTGAAATAACCGAATACACTGCAGCACCGGTGTTTATGGGTGAAGGAGAAAAAGCCCGGCATCAATGGTTGATCGAATTCAGCCGCCAGCCGGATAACCCTGATTTTTTCATTGAGCTGCTGGATAATGCCCTTAAGTCGGTAAATTCCGATTATGAAGCCAAACGTTACAAGAACCTGGCCCTCCATCCACCGGAAGTTATTTCGATGGAGTGCGGAACGTTTTATAGATGGCTAAAAATGAAGGGACGTTTAGGCGGGCAGAATAAAGTACCCCGATTATCCAATGATCGGAAGATTGTTGAAGAGATTATGCAAATGAAAGGGTTATGACCTTCATTGTTAGCATATTGGCCTATTGGCTAAGTTTCTGCACCCAGCCGGTTTTTGTTTCCGATTGCCAAAAGCCGATACTTTCAGATACTTTAAAGGTATGGCCTGTGATGGCCGATAGGATTTCAGGAGATCCGCTCGGCCAGTTTTATATAGTGCGATCGGGAACTATCGTGAAATATGATGTCATGGGAGATTCTGCTTATTCCTGGTCCGATCCGCAAACCGGCTCCATCACGATGATAGATACCGGCGATCCTATGCGGACTCTTGTATACCAAAAGGATTTTAATTTGCTGCGCTTCCTGAATAATCGTTTAACCCCGATTGCCGGGGTAACCAGGCTCGACGATTTAGGAATTCCTTTTCCAATAGCTTTGGCAACCTCTCGCCAAGGTGGATTTTGGGTACTCAGCGGATCTACATTAAGTATCAGGCTGGTTAGCCCGCAATTAAATACAGTAGTGGAATCCGCAGCGATTAATCTGCCTCAAACAACCGATTTTGAAGGCTACAGGCTGGTAGAATCCGGCGATCAGCTTTTCCTCTTCATTCCAGGTCGCGAGATTCTGGTGTTTGATTTGTTTGCCAATCTGGTAAAAAAAATCCCATTAAAAGCGCTTTCATTCCAGGTTTACGGAAATCGAATCCTCTTGATTTATCCCGACAGGGTTATTCTTTGGAAAGATCCTGTTACTCCGGAAGAAACGATTTTCCAAAGGGCAAGTGCCAATATCCGGGATGCATATTTTTCCAATAATCACCTGTTAATCAGAACATCTGATAAGGTTGTGCTGATGATACCGGAAAAAACTCAGGGCTTGGCTCCCTAAATGAAAAAAAGTTGTACTTTCGATTAAACCTTAATTCCAAAAAAAGACCATGCACATTGCAATCGCGGGGAATATCGGATCGGGCAAAACTACTCTGACCCGCATACTTAGCAAACATTATTTGTGGGAACCGCACTACGAAGATGTTGACGACAATCCATATCTGAACGATTTTTATGCCGATATGCAGCGGTGGTCGTTTAACTTGCAGATTTACTTTCTTAACTCCAGGTTTAACCAAATTCTCGAGATCAGGAAACTCGATAAAACGGTTATTCAGGATCGGACCATTTATGAGGACGCCTACATATTTGCACCCAACCTTCATTCGATGGGGCTGATGAGTACGCGCGACTTTGAGAATTATTACACGTTGTTTAACCTGATGGCCTCGCTGGTACAGCCACCGGATTTAACTATTTACCTTAGGGCCTCGGTTCCAACCCTCGTAAACCAGATTCAAAAAAGGGGACGTAAATATGAAAGCTCCATCCGGCTCGACTATTTGAAGCGCCTGAATGAGCGTTATGAAAGCTGGATAGAAACTTATCGCGATGGTAAAATACTGATTGTTGATGCTGACTCGATGGATTTTTTGGGTAACCCTGAAGATATCAGTACGGTAATTGATAAAATAAACGCACAACTGCACGGATTATTCTGAGCCTTTCTTGCAAAGACAAGCGGGATAACATTTCAAATATGGCAAAAATCCTAACACAACTTAAGAGGTGGTTTGGTACAAAGGGTTCCGATACCAATAATTCCAATGATACCACCCGAAATACCAGCAATATTCCGATAGCCGGTACCTCTGGATCTGATGTTCAGAAACCTTCCATTGAATGGGTCTCCATACCGGCAGGCACCTTTATGATGGGCAGCCCCGTGAGCGAACCTGACAGGCTTGACGGGGAAACCCTACATCAGGTTACGCTTAGTGCCTTTATGATGAGTAAAACGGCAATAACGTTAGGTCAGTTTAAATCTTTTATAGATGCCACCGGGTATATCACCGATTCTGATAGTGTTAAAGGGTTTGTAGGAAGCTATATCTGGAACGGTAAAGAGTATACACATAAAGCGGGAGTGAATTGGAGTTGCGATGAAAATGGTAACCCGCGACCGGCCAGTGACTACAACCATCCTGTTATACATGTAAGCTGGAACGATGCGGTTGCGTTTGCCAAATGGATGGGTTGCCGCCTGCCCACCGAGGCTGAGTGGGAGTACGCTTGCCGGGCAGGAGCAGATACGCCGTTTAATACCGGTGATAACCTGACTACCCTGCAGGCAAACTTTAATGGTTATTACCCCTACAACAATAATGAAAAGGGGGAATACCGTGAAAAACCCCTGCCGGTAGGTAGTTTCTCCCCCAACACATGGGGTTTGTATGACATGCATGGCAATGTGTTTGAGTGGTGCGCTGATTGGTATGGCGATTACCGGGAAGAGGCTCAAACGGACCCCAAAGGACCCGCTACCGGAATGCTCCGCGTGCGCCGTGGTGGCAGCTGGGGGTATTTTGCCCGCGATTGCCGGTCAGCCTTCCGCAATGGCCGCAAACCCGATCACCGCAGCGGCGGAGTGGGTTTCCGGATAGTGGAGGGTAAATAGGCAGGCAAGAAGCACCTCACACAGTAGCACAAATCTGTAGCATAATTAGCAGACTTCAGTAACTCATCGGTCCGACGAACCGGTGACCATTGAAATGGATGAGATGAGAGGGATCCGAGGCAATCCATACTTCGGTTTCCCATGCGATATCTCCTAAAAACCTGGTCATTATGGATTTATCCGGAAAGGCACTAACAAAGACCAGCCCTAATCCTATTTGGTCAAATGACTGAGAAAGTTCCAATTTCCTTTTGTGATCCACCGGCCCGTGGCTGGTTGCAGCTTCGATCAGAAATAACCAATTATGAGTTGCATCGTAAATGATTACATCGGGCATTTTGCCATGAGAATCAAGGAATATTCCAAGCTCAGTCAGCAATGTTTCGTCAAAGTATCCCCATTTCTCACCGGTGTCCCCTGCATAAATCAGAATTCCGTCAGGCGAAAAACGTGAGCCAAAGTCTTCTATAATACTTCTTATCAATTCACTATGCTTTCCGGGACTTAATTCGATTCGTTCACCATTACGCAACTGAACCGGGATTTGCTTTTGCTTACGATCTAATGCATATCTCTGAGCTAAAGGTTCCTGAATTTTAGCGTACTCGGAAAGGTTCTGCTCCCAGTCTTCTGAAGCAAAGGATCGCAGAAGCGTTAGCATCTTTGGCGCAATCTGATAAACAGCATTTGGACTATTAACAGGACGCTCAGGGTCATCGGGATTATAAAGAGCTATTCCGGAGGAAACAAATTGATGCATTGTAAAACGGCGAAATGTCTCTCTACTGTTCGGGGCATATTCAATGTTGTAATTTCCCCTTATCCAATCCATGACAGGAGTTATTCCAATTAGGGGATTCTGAGTTTGCGACCAATCCAGATCGGGTGTAAGATTTAACAAAGCCAACAAAGTTAATGCCGACCTTTTATTCTGTTGACCTTTTGGCATTCCTAGGTTTCGTAGGGCAGTTAAAGCCTGGTCGATCAGTGGATGATCTGTTTGATTCATGCGGAAAGGAGCATTAATTGGATTTCAATATCTTCCTGATTTGGAGGGGTATCAGTCAGAACCAGTTCACCAAGCCGCTGTAATGCCTGATAGCTGGGATATTTAAGACGCTTTAAATCAGTAGCATTAACTTGAGTATGCCCACTGAAAAGACGAAAATACTCATCTACCGCAGAGGAATTTAAGTACGCGGCAAGGCCATGCGCTATGGTGGGAGGTAAGCCATGCTTATCCTGATGGAAAACATTCAGATGATTTTCAAAACCTAATCGCTCATGTTGGAAGCTCCCATGGGAGATGGCTGTAGCAACAATCCTATGCCTTTCTTCTTTGGAAGAAAAACGTTTAACCAAGCAGTAATTTCCGTTTGGAAAAAGCCACTTCTCCGTTTCTGGATTTCTCTCAATCGCATTTGGCTTTTTGAAACCTTCAATCGGCCAATTTATTTTTTGATTTGTTAAATGACCGGGATAAAGCAGCGGGACTGTATTGTTCGTTGGCATCGATGAAAGAAAATCACTCACCCGAAAATCTATTACCGGACCAGTGGAAACCTGAATTCCCAGGTCCGAAAGAGAATAGCTTATTCCATGGAGATTTTCAAGGTTTGGGATTGTTGTAACAGTCGGAATATTGATGAATTTGTCAGGATCATTCGGTGAAATAATTCGATCAACCGGGAAAGTGTTATGTTTAAGATCACTAAAAGTATCATCTGTCGATGTAGAGATAACCACTTCATTCTCTGAGCCATTACGCTCTAAGAGAATGATAACATTCTCCTGGAGAACCCCTTCATCGCTGAAAGCACTATCTCTTGAATGGAACAGATGAATGTGCTTAAGGCAGGAATAATGAAGAATATACTCGCGAAAGGACCGGTAATATGGCCCATTGCAAAAGCTTCTTGGAATAATGGCAACCAATTGGCCTCCAGGTTTCAATAATGAAAGAGATAGTGCGACGAATGCTGAATAGAGGTTAACAGTTTCTATTCCAGCTTGCCGCAACTGGAGCCGATAATTTGAGTCGCTGGTGATTTTTTTATATGGAGGGTTGAGAATTGCATGAGAATACAAAGGGCGGTCGGACTTCATTATTTTTTTAACCGCATCGCTGATAAAGTCATTAGTACAAACTTGAACGGTAATGGTATTAAGCTGACTATAAGGCTGAAGCTGTCGGTGAAGTTCGGGTAAAATTATATCATCGATCTCAAAAGCGGTGACGGATACCGAATCAAGATTTAACTCGCCAGACAAGAACCGTTCTAAAAAAGCGATAGATAAAACGCCCATACCAGCTCCAGGATCCAAAAGGCTACAATTCTTATTAACAGTTGGCTTAAACAGGTTGGCCATGAATTCAGCGATACGACCTGGTGTAAGGAATTGGCCAAGCTGAGCTTTTTTCCGGGGATCAGTTTTAGAAGTTATTTGAAGACGAACCTGGTCAAGTTCAAACATGATACATTCATTAGCTTATTGATTCTCAATACGTTTATTAGCGAACTTTATACAAGTGCTTACCATTTATACTCCTTGTCAAATATAAGATAATCAATCCCGGATATGCTCTAAAGTTAGATATTCCAACAGCCATTATTCAAAACCGCAACGATCTGAGTATTTAAGAAATAATCATCTTTATGTAAAATTGAGGCGAACTAGCCCTTAATAAACGTGCTGAAAGACCTTTTGGAACCTATACCCATAATCCAGATGCATGAGCCAAAAGAAGCACTTTGCTGTCAGCTTAACAGCTACTAATTCATCATCAGTACCCTGAGGGTCAAATGTTTTGAAAGCGTTCTGGTAAAACAACTTTCCATATAATTCAGTGAGTTCAGGAAACTTATAACTATTCCCCCGGATCTTTGGTATGCCAACCACTTCTGTATTCGGCTTCATGGTGCATACCAACTTTTTACCGGCGAATGTCTTCCATTTTTCTAACCGAATGAACTCGGCTTGCACAATGGGATAATCAAAATCCATATTATGAGCAACTAAAACCTGGCATTTGTTCACACTTGCCTTGAATTTATTGAGAACAGTTACGATATCGACACCCTGTTCATCTGAAATCTGTTTGGTTATGCCATGAATAGCTGATGATTCAACGGGAACAGTAAAGTTTCCCCTGATAATATCCACGGAGGAATCGATTAATCCGCCGGACTTATCAAAAAGCATCCATGCCATTTGGACCACCCGTGGCCAGTTCTTTGTTTTTTCAGGTGATGCGGTATAGGACTTGGGTAATCCATTAGTTTCCACATCAAACACCAGATAGTGGCCTTGATTTGTTAAGGAAGGCTTGAATTCCAGGTCGGGCCTTCTCCAAAGTGCTCTGCTTTTTGCCGGGGAATATTTTGTATAGACCCGATCGAGTACCAACAATACGGCAATCACGGCTGCTACGATCAGGATAGTTGTAATGTTCATGAATTACCGGGTAGTTGTTCCGATCAAAGCTA
>CAIXKO010000710.1 GCA_903919925.1 uncultured Bacteroidota bacterium
ATCAGTCAGTGCGATAAACTCAATTCCGGTGCGAAACAGTTTAATAAGCTGTTCAGAGTTTGCGATCTCCAGGAGCATCATTTCCTGCATAGCCGACTTGTATTTCAGCTTTCCAGTGGCTTCCGTAGTATTCATAAATCCGTATACTGAATCCACCCAAACAGCGATATTGCGTTGAGTGGTGATCCAGCATCGGAGCGCCATCAGTCTGACATATTGATCTTTAAATATTTGGGATCTATTGATCTGATCATTCAGAAGTTGAATTGCCTCATCGAGCTTAGGCAAAACATTCAAATCGATTCTTAAGGAATCTTCATGGCTCCTTTCGGGAGTAGTCAGTGTAAATAGCACGTCTTTGCTCAGGTCAACGTTATTCGGGTTGTGAGGGATTGTGCACATGAAATCTTCATAGAAATCGCGATCCTTTTGCGGAATCTTTTCAATGTCGGGTACAAACGGCCTCACCCACAGGCGATACCAGGTAAATCCGATGGTGGAATAAAGTGATGATATATTTGGAAATCCAAGTATTCCTGCTTCTGCAAGGTCCCAGGCTTTCAGTAAGATCTTGGAATCCTCCGGTCCGGCATGCTTTTTAGCATACGTTTCCAGCAGCTCCTCCACTGGCTTGGTTGAGTTAATCTGGTAATTGCGCAATACTTCATGGTTGATGTTAAAGGGCACCTTTTCAGGTGGGAAGGTACCTCCCATGTGAGCCAGGTAGTTAACCCCATTTTGCTGCAAGGTTTCCAGACGTTTGCGTGTGAGCTTTGGATAAGGAATCCCCATGAGCGGAGCAAACATGGTTTGCGGACCATAAGCATAATAAAACGACACCTGCGATCCGGTGGTTTCTATGCCTTTAAATATTGGGTTTTCACGTTCATCAAATCCCTGCTGGAAAACACATCCGGCATTGATATCCTTGCGGTCGGGGTACATCGGGTGGCTGTAAGGCATATCCCAACCCCGTTGAATGAGTGATGCCGTTTCGATATCCAATTTTCCTTTCAATCCGTTGATTATGATATCGTGCTCACCGTAAAACGATTCCATCCGGGTAATGACCCTGAAATCAGGATTAAGTTCAGTGGCAGCATCCCTCAGAACACCAAAAAATCGCAAGGCATTGTCGCCTGCAAGTTTTGCGATCTCCGCATCATCTTTCCACTCCCGCACCAGGTAAGCACCGCCATTTCGTCCAACATACAATGATTTAGTATGTTCGAAACCGGCACCGCTGTCGTTGGTCCATATATTCAGGAAACCCAGGTCGGGAACTTCCTTCAGCAACTTTTGGATCATTTCGGCATAATGCGCCAGCACTTTCGGATGGGTGATAGTCATGTTATACCTCGGCTTGAAACTCCTGAATGGATGATCCACCCTGGCACCTCGCAACATAGGATATTTATTGAAAAACTCTTCAGGAACAGCCCTGGGCTCAAAACTGAGCATCCCCGGAACCAATCCGTATTTGCGTGCCAACGCAGCATTTTGCTTCAGGTAATTGAGGTTGGCCGATAAATAATAATAGGGATAAATTCCCTTGTTGAGCGAGCTGTAAACAAATTGGTCGAGTGCCGGGCAATACGTATAGAACATTGGGTAAACCTCCCCTTTCGGACCCGTTTCAATCCCCATCGGGGAGCCTAGACCATTGACCTCAACATGTGTGAAGCCATTTCGGGCCAGCTCTTTCATGTAAGTTTCGCGATCGAGATTTTGCGTGATCCGGCCCTCCTGTGTCAGGAAATAATCGTATGCCACCCGGTGATTCTTGAAAGCGGGTTCAAAAATCCGTCCATTAATGTATGACCCTGCATCCTCATCGAAGAGGTCCGAAAACAGATACTGAACAAATCCATACAGGTAATATGGGTGTGAAACCACCAGACAGCCAGTTCCTGTATCATCAAGTTTCAGGTAAATAAAACGCTCTGGTAGAGATTCAGGTAAACCGGGGATAAAACCCTTTTTTGGGGTTCCATTGAGAACAGCGATTGTAAAAATCCCTTTTGATGTGGAAAGCTCCTCCACTGCATCCCAACTTGCATCCATCGGGAGCCTAATGATTTCCTGAATTACCGTGTGCAAAACATCAGGCGCACCGTCTTGAATCTCAATTTTCCGAATCCTGTAAAATGCTTCTTCTAGTTCCATAATGAATTTAATTTGCTCCGTGGTCCTCTGCGGTCCTCTGTGGTTCTCTGTGTAAGTTCCTAAAAGACCAGGAATTACACATAGGACCACTTAGAAATTATGTAATATTTTTTATTTCATCAAGAATCCGTTCCACCTCAAAGTCCTGATTATAAACGTGGAACGATACCCTAACCGCGTTGAGACCGGCTTCCGGTACCATTCTAACACGAATTTTCTTTTCCCCGGTCAGGTAATTTGCCGTTTCCTGATATCCCTTATTTTTAAGCTTGAAGGTAATCATGGAGGATCGGTATTGCTCCTCAGCGGGTGACAATACTTCCACGTTTGGAATTTTCTCTAACCCCCGATAAAACTGTTCAGCCAGACTACGGTTATGGTCCTTGATTTTATCCAGGCCGATAGTGAGGAGAAATTGTGCCGCAGTTTCAAGGCCCCGGAAAAGTGATTCATTTTGCGTTCCATATTCAAACTTTTCAGCCGTATCATGCAAAGTTAATTCCCCCTTCAGCAGATCATGACTGACATCGGAATAGGCGCCCACGGTGAGCGGATGCAACATCGGCAACTTATCTTTCTTAACATAAAGAAGGCCTGTTCTCTTGGGGCCAAGCATCCACTTATGTCCGCAGGTTGCGTAAAAATCAATATCTGACGCCTTCAGATCCATAAGCATGGTTCCGGCAGCTTGTGCTCCATCCACGGCATAAAGGATATTACTTTCATGGGCTATTTTGCCGATTTCAGCAACCGGCAGCATCTGTCCGGTAGTACAAGTAATATGTGAATGGAAGATAAGTTTGGTTTTTGAAGTAATCAGGCTACGTATGAGGTTAACATTGTTGTGGCCATTTTTCAAATCGGGCTCGAAAACCTTAATAACGATACCATATAGATTAACGAGATTCAACAGCGGCACATTCAATGCAACGTGCTCATGCGATGAGGTAATTATCTCATCTCCTGGTTTTAACAACAACCCATTCAAAATAATATTTATTCCTTCAGTAGCGGAATTTGTCAGCGCCAACTCTTCAGGTTCACATCCAGGACCAAAGAAACCGGCACAAGTTTTCTTGATTTCCTGCCAATGTTTCTCATCATGACCCGGGCGCGGGAATCTTTCCAGCTCCAGCATGGTATTCTCCACCATGCTCAGCACTGTCTGAGGTGCCGCACCTATTCCACCAGTGTTGAAATAAATATAATCTGCGGGGTAAGTAAACTGATCCCTGATTTTTTGCCAAAAATCATTTTCGCCAACCGCTTTGGCTAAAGCACTTGAAAATTCTGAAGGTGAAGCAAATACGTTACCAGCTTGGGTGAATGCCAGCCCTCCGGAAAATAACCCGAGCGACTGTAGAAATCTGTTTCGGTTCATCCCTTAAAGGTAATCCTGATATCCGCCCGATGTTCGATGCTGGCCAAAAAATTAATATACCGACTTTTTTCCACCATCTCTATGCAATAATCAACCTTTAATCCATTCATTGTTAACCCAATAACATGATCATTCGAGCCTATGAGCAGGTGAAACTCAACTTCAGCAGAACAATTCAAATCAATCGATAATTCATCTGAAGTATACTTAAACAAGTATTTTACCCCTGCACCAGAGTTTCCTTCGCCGTATACCTGATACCCTACCCCAACTTCCGCTTCTTTCACTCCGGCGGCCAGCCATCGCGGTGATAGCCTGACTTTTTCAAACCGCTTAAGCCTGTCCTCAATTCCGGCCAATCCCTCAATCAGTGCCATGGCCATTGCCGATGATCCCCACCCGTCAGTTGGCATTGCCTCAGGACTGGTACTGGTTTCCACAGTAGTGGGCCTGCCATCTGGAAAATACCATAAATAGGTTTCGTTCTTTTCTGATATCAAATCAAAATACTGACGAAGAATAGATACCCCATAGTCCTCAAATCCGTGATTGAAGGCCGCCAATGCCAATTCGCCACCTGCCAGGGGGAAAATTCCCCCATTAATATAGGCACCCCCAACCAGCTTTTCATCCCCGAAAACTCCATCAGGAAATGGGGGATCAATAGAGAACCATTCTGCAAAGGCATTGGTAGTTAACTTCCTTTTCTGGTATTCCTTAATGATCGAAACAGCCATTTCATGATTGGCGATCCCACGATTGATGCTCATCGGATTTGCCATACTGAGCTGCCTGGCTTCATCCACCCCGGAAATGGTAACCGGTGTGATCTTAACAAAATGAGTAAAAAAGTCACCGTTCCAGCATACTTGCTGAACCTTCTCCTTGAGTTGGACTGCTTTTTCCCTCGCATACCGGGCCTTTTGTATTTCGCCGAGGTGATCGTAAAGAAGTGTCATTATCGTGAGGGACTCATAGTATCCGCTATTGTCGCCATGAAAAATCCCCCAAAAGGTATCGTCATTTATTTGAAACTGGAGCCATTCATGTTTGCCTGCCGTATAGGCAAAATCCCAGGTATCAATGGTATAGGCGCGCTTTACCAGGCCAGTTGCCAAATCCACACGTTGCGGATTACTGAAGATGTAATCCAAAGCCCGTTCCATGGTTGGCAAAAGGCCAAGAATCCAGTCGTCATCACCGGTAACCTGCCAGGCAATAAAAGCAGCTTTGATAAACCGGAATTCTACGTCTGCTTCCACTGGTACCCTGACATATTTGGTCCAATTTTCCTTTTCGCAGGGAAGCTTTTCCGGGAAAGTGGTGAAGTAGTCGAATATTCTTCCGTTTGTTGCCTGATTTGCTGCAAAATGATTGACGGTGCTTTTCAGGTCCGTCTCAAAAAACTTTCCTGCGCGCATCATGTCCGAATGATCACGGATCCAGATTGATTTGGCATCAGGAGAGCGGAAACCCCGGATTTTTTCACCATCAATCACGGTTTCCATAATGTCTTGTTCGAGAAATCCTCTCACTTTTGGGATCAATTCATCAAATTCAGCATGGCCGGTTCGGATAAAGTTCATGACATTCATGGTATTGCTGGTCCTGGTTAAACTTCGTGCGAAGTTAACCTTTCATCTGATTTACGGGCACCGGCCATTTCTGTTTCTTAACTCCTGACTTCAACTTCTGACATTACTATTAGATCTATTACGTTAATGGTTTGGAATTAACAAATCTGGTTTAATTACCAAAGGGTTGTCATTAACTGGCTAGAATGATTCTAATACATGATAAGTTGGGTAAATGCAAGCTGTCCGGGAACTAACCCGGGCGACCCTGAAACTTTTTTTTAGCTAAGAAGGAAGGGAGCCTAGTTGTAGGCGAATGTTACCTGGTATGAACCGGTATAGATTCCTGTAGGATTTTCATTTGCAGTACCAACTTTAAGGGTTGCACCAACTGAAACGGTTTGGGTGCCTCCGGTAAGAACGTAAGCATCGGTGCCTTGCAGTGAAGATGCGTTCCAGTCGGTAACCATCATGGTGCCTTCACCGGTGATGCTGGTAAGAGTGGTTGGGCCTTGTGGAAGGGTAACTGAGAAAGTGGCATTTTTTGAACCGGATACCGAAAAAGTTGCCGGGTTGATGTTGCTGTCAGCGGTAGTTACCGTTGAGGTTGAAACTGCAGCGCCTTTTACCGGGATAATTAAACTGCCACCCTGGTCACCAGCGGAGAAACGACCGAAATTCATGGAGGAGGATTCGCCAACTGTCAAAGCCTCAATAACTTCTGCTGAGATATGACCGGTTGCTGTTGCTTGTGCACTGACTCTCCCAAATGACAACGCGAGGAAGGAAGCTACCACCGCTGCTGTTAAAATTAAGTTTTTCATTTGGCTTCCTTTCGTGCGTTTTTGTTTCTTTCGGATCAAAGTTAAGAAGCACGGAGGGGCAAATAATCAAGCGTTTGCAGGTATTCCCGGTTACTTTGATGAACATAAGGCAACTAGTGGTGAACGCATCATCTTTGCAAAATTCCGGTTGACGAACGGACGAAAATCGTGGGTGAGCGTGTTTATGTTTTCCATTCGTCACAACTAAACGCAGATATCCTACTCGAAACATGGAGACGTGTTTCTACAATGCAGGACAAAAAGTGCATGGAAAAAACATAACAGCACCAGTAAGGTTATTCAGACAAAGGAGGGAATTGTTACAGGCCCATCTCCAACGCCAAAATCTCGGCCAGATCCAGATTCCTGATATCGTTTTCCTTATTCAGATATTTAACACCATCGGTAAGCATAGTCAAACAAAACGGGCAGGATGAGGCAATTACAGAAGCTCCTGATTGAACAGCATCTTGTGTTCGTTTA
>CAIXKO010000711.1 GCA_903919925.1 uncultured Bacteroidota bacterium
CCGGTAAGTTTTACTCAGATCCAGTGGGTAAACATCATAATCAATCCGGATACTATCGATATCGGAAGCCATTCCCGGTTTGAATATCAGCAAAGATTTTACCCAATCCACCCGATACAAACTATCTGGCACCGGTAAGTTATTTGCCCTGGTTATTTTCCATGAATTGGGAACAATCGAAAGGGAGTCGATTGTTAAGGTGTCGGACCGGACAGCCAGTTTGGCGGTTCTCACAGACTGGGATTGCAGCGTGAAAGGTATGAAAATCAAGGCACAGGGCGCAAGGCGCAAGATCAATGCAAGAATAAACGGAAGAAAGGAATGAGAGTTAGAATGAAGAGGAAGAGGCGGAATAATGCGAGGCTTGTGAAGAGGTGATATTGGTGAATGGTGGGGCATTGTGCAAAAGTAGGACAAAAGTAAAGGGTAAGGGGTAAGGGGTAAAGGGTAAAGGAAGGGTAAAGGGTGAAGGGTAAAGGGTAAAGGAAGGGTGAAGGGTGAAGGGTGAAGGAAGGGTGAAGGGTGAAGGGTGAAGGAAGGGTGAAGGGTGAAGGGGGAAGGGGGAAGGGGGAGACAGCTTGATTTGGAGTTTTTGGTTGTAACGTGGAAATTGGAGAAAAATTGGGTGGGGCAGTAGAGACGCATAATTGCGTGTCTCTTATTTCCGGTTGGCAGTAGGTTAAACGAATACTTCCAGCAGGTCAATAATCAAATCGCCATTGAAGATATTTACCGGGATTTTATCATCACCGGCATACATACCTTTAAACTGAAATTTTCCTTTGTCATCCAAAACGAAAACGGTTACCGTTTCATCATTGGGACTTACAATCCAATATTCACGAACGCCATGTTCCTGATAAATTTCAAATTTATCTTTGGTATCGCGTTGTGAGTTTTTGGGTGAAATAATTTCAATGATCAGATCAGGGGCACCCAGACAGCCACGGTCATCTAATTTTGAAAGGTCGCACACAACATAAAGATCGGGTTGTAGCACTGTGTAAACCTGATTATCTTCTATGCTTTTCGTATTTTTTGGAAAACGTACGTCCGAAGGCGCATGGTAGATTTTGCACTGTTTATTATGCAGAAAATTCCAATAAATGCTGACCAGATTTGTTGATAATTCCTGATGCCTTCTTGATGGAGCCGGCGTCATCAGTTTAATGAATCCATTGTACAGCTCACGCCTCACATCGTCCATCCAGGTAAGATAGTCGGCGTACGTGTAGCGTTTGTTAAGGTCGGGATTAATTGTATCCATGCTTCTCTGGTTTACTTTTCCCAAAGATAGTGATTCTTGAATGACAGTTTAACAGCTGTAGGTATCCTTACCGGCGGTTTGATATTGCCCTCCTGCTTTTCTGCAGCAATTTTCCTAAGTGGCTGAAGAAGTGACGAGTGACGAGTGACAAGTGACAGGCAAACCCTCCCCTTCCTCGTTAATCCTTTCACCCTTCCTTTACCCTTTACCCTTTTGTAGGATAAATCCTACAAAGAATCATTTTTATATTATATACCTTGCCCCGGGCGGATCAGGGTCATCGGCATCAGACTTTACCTGTGGCGGGGACTGGTGAAAAACTTCAATAGCAATCAATGCCAGAGAAATATTCGTTGAAATTCAGTTTTAATAAAATCAACACAAATGAAAAATCTCAGTTTTATAATCATCTCAATACTGGCACTGGCCACCTTTTCATGCAAAAGAGAAGAAGTGCAGCAAAACAATGGCCTGGTAACCATTACCGCCAACCAGCAAAGTTCGCCCGATCTGAAAACAAATATCGGTGCACCCGGCACTTATACTGTTACCTGGAACGCGGCGGATAAGTTGGCGGTGTTTGATGCATCCGGTGATAATGTTAATAAAGAGTTTCCTTGTACCGCAGGAAACGGAACACAATCAGGAACATTTAGCGGAACTATCGACAGCTGGGACATTGGACAACATAAGACATTTAATGCTGCTTATCCCTATGATGGGGATATTTCTACACAAGAATATGGCATTTACGTGTTATACATTCCGGAATTTCAAACCCAGGATTTCACCAGCGATGCTTCCAAATATGCCCATTTGGAAGCAAAAGATTTTATGGCGGCCTCCCCTGTGATTGTCACGAAGCCGGGCGCAGAGCAACCCGCTATTAATTTCAATTTTAAACATCTGATGGCGATCCTGGATATTGAGGTCACAAATAATACCGGCGGAGCAGTTACGGTGGAGAGTATCCAGATACGGAGAAGTGATAGAGATTTTACGTTCGAAGCGGGAATAAATTTAAGCAAAACCCCGGAGGACGTGGATTTTTACAGTTGGACGAATAATACCCGTGTGCTTAACTTAGGATTAACAAATACGGGTTTAACTGCTGCTGGCGATAAAATTACATGCAGTATGATCATCGCTCCTGTAAATGCAGCCGCAGAAACTACATTTTATGTTTCTGCAAGTGGCGTTATGCACCAGATCATAAAATCAACAGGAGTCATGCTGGCAGGCAAACGTTATACCGTGCAGCTTACTCTTTAACCTACCTTTTTTCAGGACACCCGTGGCGGCAAACACACTCAATAGTCACTATTGGCACTCGAACCCGGATGGCGGCGAACCTGGCTTAATTGCCGGCGGCTAATCCGGCAACAACGATTTCCGGTACCGATCCACTTATTTATGTTTATGGTTACGATGGTACTGACGTTGATCCTGCCAAAGTAACGGCAAATTATGGTACTTGTGGAGTGTTGTATAATTATCCCGCTGCTATTCTTGCTTGTCCAACGGGCTGGCATCTGCCGACCGATCCTGAATGGAAGATGCGGATGCGGGGATATGGAGTCAATAGTTTGGTGTGGTACCTCACAAAGTAATTCACTCAATGAGCACGGTAATAGTCGGCGCTTACCTTTGTAAAAAACATCCGGTATGGAAAAAGAACAACTAGAAAAGCTTGGTAAGTTATCAAGACAAGAGAAATTTGAAATCGTTCAGTTTCTCTGGGATACTATTGCAAAAGAGCGAAATGGAATCTCTTTTCCTACTGAACATCAGCGTATAATAAATGAAAGGCTTGAGAGAATCCGATCAGGGAATGGGAAATTTAAATCCTGGGAGGAAATTTTGATAAAGTACAAACCGGTTTAATGGATTATACTTTCTTTTTATTAGAAGATGCTGAAAACGAATTGGGGGAGTCATACATCTGGTATGAGACACAACGAATTGGCCGTGGGGATGAATTCATCGAACATATCAATGCAGCCTTTGAGAAAAAGGACAAAGATGTTTATCGGCTTGTAAGGAACCAGTTTCCGTTTGGATTTTATTATATCTTGGAAAAGGATAATTATCAAATTCGGATAGTAGGCATATTGCATTTCAGCAGGAACTCGAATATCTGGAGACAACGAATTAGAAAGTAGTTAATGGCAAATAATTGTATGCAAAAAGGAATGTCTAATGAAGAATTTGCTGAATTGCCAAGGCCTTCGAAGAAAGAAATTCAGGGATTAATATGGATAGAGCATTTAGCGACTGGTTATAAGATACTGGTTGGTGACGAGTGACAAGTGACCGCCAAACCCTCCCCTTCCTTCACCCTTCACCCTTCCTTCACCCTTCACCCTTTACCCTTTACCCTTCACCCTTTTTGTAGGATTTATCCTACACGCGTGTAGGATAAATCCTACAAAGAACCATTTTTTTAGTATATACCTTACCCCGGTAATTATTGATAAAAACTATTTCAAAATGAAAACCACAAACGCAGAAACCCAGGTGGAAAAATC
>CAIXKO010000712.1 GCA_903919925.1 uncultured Bacteroidota bacterium
GAACGGCGCATATTTTATCGGCAGATCTATCCAGGTGGGGCTCTCCAGAATGGAGCGTGAATTACTAAAGGCGAGGAAACTTTCGTGCCCGTGATATTTGCCCAAACCACTGTTGCCAACTCCTCCGAATGGTAGATGGTGATTGGCAATATGCAGGATGGTATCGTTGATACATCCGCCTCCTGAGGTAGTTTTTGACAGTATTTCTTTTGCTTTTTTAGTGTTGCCAAAATAATAGAACGCAAGCGGCTTCTCGTGTGAATTGATGTAGGAAACCACTTCATCGATCTCATTGAATGACATGACCGGAAGAATCGGTCCGAAAATTTCATCCTGCATGATCGGGAAATCAGGCTGGATATCATCAATTATGGTTGGGGAAATAAACTTTTCTGCTGAATCCGTTTGTCCTCCAAATCTGATTCTACCCTGATCCAGGAGCTTGATGAGCCTCTCAAAAGCCTGCTGGTTGATAATCCGGGCAAAATACTTGCTCTGTCTGATATCCTCACCAAACATTTGAGTGACCGAAGAAGCGATCTTTGTCAGTAATTCTTCTTTAACCGACTGATGAACAAAAAGATAGTCGGGTGCGATGCAGGTTTGACCCGCATTAATGGTTTTGCCCCAGGCAATGCGTTTAGCAGCAATATCCAGGTTTGCTCCCTCATCAACAATACACGGACTCTTGCCACCCAGCTCCAGAACTACCGGTGTAAGGTGCTCAGCAGCAGCCCGCATCACCATTTTTCCTACAGCAGGGCTACCAGTATAGAAAATGAAATCGAAGCGCTGTTCCAGCAGGATTCCATTCACTATCCGGCTTCCCTGAGCCATCGAAATGTAATCCCGATTAAAAGTGTCCAGTATCAATTCCTCCATCACCCGGGCCGTATTCGACGTATAGGGTGAAGGTTTAAGCATGGCACAACAGCCCGCTGATATCGCCCCAACCAACGGATTCATCAGCAATTGAAAAGGATAGTTCCAGGGTGCCATGATTAATACAACGCCCAGGGGTTCATAGATGATCCGGCTCGATGAGGGCAAAAGATGCAGCGGAGTGGAAACTTTTTGGGGTTTTGCCCACTTCCGTAAATGCTTGATGTGATTGTCGATTTCCTGAACCACTATGCTGATTTCGGTTAAATAGGCTTCTTCGTACGATTTATAAAGATCCGCTTGCAACGCATCCGTAATCCTGACTTCAAATTTCCGAATCCCTGCTTTAAACCGTAGTAAATTGTCGATCCGGAATTGCAGACTTTTGGATTGGCCGGTCGCAAAAAATGTACGGTGGCGACTTAGTGCTACCTCAATCGCAGCTCTGCTTGTATCTTCCATGGTGTAATAATTTATGCGTCAATATCAGACGAAAGATATCTGGTTTTTCATAATAAAAGAAGAATTGTTCGAAAGAACCAGGGTATTTATTCCGCCTGCAGGGCTTCGGCTTAAGTTTATTTCTACTATTTTTAGAGCTCAGATGCAGCGATTTTTAACAAATTAGTGTTAACCCAAAAAAACAAAAACAATGGCAATTAAAGTAGGATGTTTCGCTCTGATCAATCCTTTTAGCTTGCTCGAGGCGCAGTTAGATCAAATCAAACAATGGGGTTTCAGTTGCGGTGATTTAACCGATAACTCCGATGGTGCCTGCCTGGGAGTTGAATATGGTTTTACCGCTCTGGCCAGCCTGGATTCTAATCCGTTCGATATCAAAAGGCTATTCGAAAGTCGTGGACTGGAACTCTCCAGTATTTGCGCACATGCCAATTTACTCGATCCGGCTGCCCCATCACGTTATGGTACTGCCCAGATTATTAAGGCAGTAAAAATGGCTGGAGCAATTGGCGTTAAGCATGTTATTACAGCCGAGGGTGAGCCGCGAACTCCGTTTGGTAAAAATTTGTCAACTGCAGAGGCGATATTTTCTATTGCAGAGAAATTGTACGAGCCATTGCGGTTTGCCGAAGATTATGGCGTAAAGATCCTGATTGAACCGCACGGGCACATTTCCGATTCAGTGGAATTGATGGGCGCCGTTTTGGATAAATGCAATTCCAAAGCCTTGGGAATAAATCTGGATACCGGGAACCTTTGGCTGGGCGGTGGCGAGTCGCTGGAAATGATCGAAAAATTCGGTTCAAAAATTGAACATGTTCACTGGAAAGATCTTCCGGCAGAAATGATAGAAAAGAGAGGAACACAGTTTGGCTGCGGAATGTCACTTACCGCTTTGGGCGATGGTGTGATTAACATTCAAGCCATTTTCAAGGCATTGCAGAAATCGGGTTTCGATGGATATTCAACTCTGGAAATTGCTGGGGAAGAAGCTGTCTTGAAAAGCTTTGAGTTCCTGAAGAAATTGGGGGCTGTCTGATCGTAATGAACCCGGTAGGGGCAGAAAATCTTCTGCCCCTACCGGGTTTTGGCCTTTTCAAGATTTTCCAGCACCCTGAATTTCACTATCTCAGAAACCAAATCCAATGGAAGTGGCTTATCGAGAGGAAATTGAACCGATCCCTTGCCCTGTTTATATGCTGATAATTCTTTTTTGAATGCAATCATCCCGGATGGCACCGGGTAAAATCCAATATGGTTTTTGTAACCGGCAAAATAAACGAGGGTTTTTCCTCCAAACTTGAAAGCAGGCATCTGATAACTAATGGTTTCAGTTGCTTCTGGCGCAGCATTCCTTATGGTTGCCCTGATTTGCTTGAGCAATTGCTGAGTTTCCGGAGGAAATGTCAATATGTATTCATCGATGGTATGAAAATCAGTTTTCATATTAGCTGAAATTAGAATACTTCCCATATTCATCAACCAGATCAGCCACCCGTTTTACCCTGCTTTCCAAAGCATCGGGAGGAACCTGGTCCGCAACACCTAAAACATAACGGGGCTCTTGAATCATTACCGAGAGCACCTGCTTTACATGTCTTTCAAATTCTTCATCACTTACACTGGCAGTAAAATAAACTCCGGGTATACCTCCCCATAGAATGCTTTTTGATTCACCTGCATATCCTGCAAGCTCCTCTATTTTCAGATCGCCTACCGGATACGGAGTTAACGCCTCCAGTACCGTAAATCCGACCGATGCTTCCTGTTGCAGCAACCCGCCGAGTGTGCCATCTATATGGATAAAGGAGTATTTCCCGGCTTCTTTAATTCTCCGGGTCCACTCCGTCTGATATTCCTTCATATATAAATGGAAAAAATCGGGACCAACCATCTCCGAAGATAGGTTTTCAGGGATCATTAACACCTCAGCGGGACTGTTAACGGCGATTTGGGCAGCCTGATCAAAGGCTCTTTTCATCGTTTCGAGTAAGTCCAGGAATTCATCCGGTGCAGTAAAAGCTGCCATGGTAACGGCTACCACACCCGCTTCCAGTGCCAGCAGGTGCATGAATGGGCTTTTTGGTAGGTAGCAAAGCACAATGCCTTGATCACCAACTTGCTGTCTTCTCTGCCAGGCATATTCATAATCGGGTTCAAAACGGGTATTTTCATAAATAAACTTCATGACCGGAATGTCGTCTTCCGATTTCATGAAATGCTCAACGGGTCCTTCGGAAAAGGAGGTAGGAATATATTCCCAACATTCCCTTACCGAACCAACCGGCGTTATAATTTCTTTATAGCGCTTATGGCCTTCGTTCCATTCATTTACCGTGCAATCGGTGAAAATCTGTTTGTATGGGAAATAACCCTGCAAATAAAACCCGACTCCCAGATCATGGTGCCATTGAATATAATCATCCGACCCAATAAAATTGTCAGGTTTTAACCCTCTTTTTATCAGGGAATTGGCCCAGTAATCAAGATCGCCGAACCACGGAACCTGATCGGGAGTTCCTCCTTTGAGAATGGTAAGAATTCTTTCGCGCGGTGTCATTTCTGCAGAAGTGTTTTCGCTATTGCCGCTTCAGCCAATGGTTCCATCACCTGATAACCTTTCACGTTGGGATGAACACCATCCTCAGAATACTCTTTTTTCAAACCTTTACGGGAGTCCACCATCGGTGAATAATAATCCACATAAATGATCCCGTTACGGTCAGCGTAATCTTTAATCATTTTGTTCAGCGAAACGATCTTTTCGGCAGGCATCGATCCCGGGTTCCATGGGAAATCATAGGCAGGCAATACCGAACAAAGCACTGGTTTTACCCCGTTGGCCTTAGCCAGCTGAGCCATTGAAACGATATTGTCTACAATCATTTCCAGTGTGGATGGGCCCGTATTGCCTGCAATATCATTTATCCCGGCCAAAATAAGAACAACCGCCGCCTTCAGATTGATTACATCAGCCCTGAATCTAACCAGCATCTGAGGAGAGGTTTGCCCGCTGATCCCCCTGTCGATATAGGGCTTTCCTGCAAAAAACTCAGGACGCTCACTCACCCAGGCATCGGTAATAGAGTTGCCCATGAATACTACCCGGTTTTCACCTGAAACAGGTTTCCCCAGTTTTGCGTTTTCCTCCTTATACCGATTGAAATTTGCCCAGTCCTGAACTTTCCGTTCCTGACCAAAAAGGCTTACTGCAGAAATAAACATAAGCAGCAGGGAAATCTTTTTAACCATATTATTTTCCTTTGGTAGCATATTTAGTGAGTTGCAAAATTTCAGCTGATGTAAGACTGGTTTTGGAAGTCATGCCGGGTAAATGGTTTTTCCACTCAGCCGCAGAATATTTTTCAGGTAAGTAAAAGTTGTGGCAGCGCTCACAATTGCTGATATATAAATTGCGACCTGCCTGCAAATCGGCCAGTGTGGCAGTAGCTGTGGCATCCGCAGCAGTTGGAACATAGAGCGAGTCCACAGTGGGTTTGGAGCAGCTTGCAATGGTTAAGGCTAATCCCAGACCAACAACCAGCAAGGGGTTTCTCTTAACGGATTTCATGCTGACAAAAATTTAATATAAATATTCAGATATATGATTTATTGAATAAGTAAACTGAATTTTGGACGGCAAATTGCATAAAAAACCATGAATATTTTATGAACGCCTATAAAAAAGATATGACCGGGAAGAATCGCCACTTACGGGGAAAATTGTTATTGCAATAAAACCTTACGATTTATTTTATTAACTATGGCAGATTTTTTTAGCAGTCTGCGAAATGAAAAACCTAATCCTGCTGACCCTTTCGATCCTCATTCCTGGAATTGCCTCTCTTGCACAGGAAAGGGGCAATCCATACATGACCATATATAAATCTACGCAAATTGGAGGTCATCCGCAGAACTGGGCCTTTCAGGAGGATGACCGGGGCGTGATGTATATCGGGAACGGCTATGGAGTATTGGAATTTGACGGATCCCGATGGCGCTTGATCCGCAACCCTAACTCGTCGTTTGCAAAATCATTCGGCAAAGATTCAACAGGCCGCATTTATGTGGGTGCATCGGCTGAACTAGGATATCTGGCTCCGGATGTTAAAGGTGCCATGAGATACGTTTCTCTGTTAGGCTACATGAACCCGGAGGATCGTGCTTTTACCTATGTATGGGAAACGGTTACCACACCAATGGGGATCTTTTTCCGGACCTTGGAACGTCTATTCCGGTATAACTGGATTCCGCCGGCAAACGGGAACGATGGATCATGGCAGGTAAAGGTCTGGAAAACAAGTTCGTCCGAATCAGTTTTTCGTTATTCCACGTGTATCAACGGAACTCTTTATGTGCATGAACAGCCCGGAGGCTTGTTGAAAATGGTGGGAGACTCCTTGGTTCCTGTACCCGATGGGCAACGCCTGTCCAATATGCGGTTAAGGTTCATGGTGTCATTTCCGGGTCGGAAAGGGACCTTTTTGCTGGGAACACAGAATAATGGTCTGTACGTGTGGGATGGAACA
>CAIXKO010000713.1 GCA_903919925.1 uncultured Bacteroidota bacterium
AGTAAAGAGCCGTTTTTTACAAAAGTAACTGCTACATGATCTCTAACCATAAGGTATTCAAATACTTCGACACCGTTGGCAAACCAACCATTATCGCTGCCTTTGCTTCCATATTTTTGTTCCAGATATTCAAAATAGGTTTTGAATTCGCGGAACTCCATGCTGGCAGCGATATGCCCATAATCGATCCGATGCGTAAACTCGTTCCACCATTTTTGCTGACCCTGGCCGGTTGTTGCCACCCATTTATCGAATGCTGCTATCAATGAAGCAGAATTATCATCATCGCTATTGATTAAGTTTCTCCAATAAACTGGATTTCCAGGTACTGAAACGGTGGCATCCACACCGGTAAGGTAGCCCAGATAACCATTGCTACTGGTAAAGCAAGCAAGATCACCTAAAGAAAAAGCGGGCCCCAGATAGCCAATATCACCACTGGGAGGAACGCAATAATACAGGTCAATACCCGTGTTATTTTCGAATACCTGCCTATTGGAATTTAATTGACTTATAAAATTTACTGATCCTGAATTGGCATCATGGTTATAACTATGATTGAAGAAGTCCCATCCGGAGTTATACAAATTAACTGCTCCGGAATAGGAGATATATCCGGGTGTGTTGAAATGGATATCGGAATTCGACGTATTGGCTGTATACCACGACACCCCTGCCCTAAATGGTATCCGGTTGCCACATCCGTTAGTATAGAAAAGCCCCGGATAGGTATTCCCATCCAAGGGTGAGTAACCACCTCCCCAAAATTTTAGCCCTAAATTATAGGCGTCGGAATACGCATCATCAAAAGTAAAGCTGTATGCAAAATCCTTATTGTATTTGAGGATTGCCGGGACAACGGTAATATCAGGAGGGACATTGGAATCGAAGCGGACATGAACAACGACCGGTGTTTGCTGGGCAAATCCAATGGTGAAAAGCCAAACCGGGAGCATATTAAGCAAGAGCCTTTTTTTATTCATTTCTCGATATTAATGAGAACCGGCCTTCCTTTTTTGAAACGCTGAACCAGGCAGGTGATGGATTCAGGATTGTAGGAATCCTGGTTTGTTTGCCAGTCAAAAGGTTTGACTTTAATTTCCTGACCATACATATCGCTAACGGTGATCACTGCCTCAATGCGGCCAAAAAGGTCAACATTTTTCTGCATTCCGGTGTATTTAAAGGAATAGCTTTCACCCACTTTATAGAATGGATGGACGGGTTCAATTACACATTCTCCGTTTGGTTTATACTTAACAACGGTAGCTTCAATGCTCTGACCCGGCCTGAAGCCATAGTGGATAAAATGAAATACCGGGAGGCGATGAAAGTTTCCGATTGTATCTTTTAAAACATAAAATTCCTCGTTCTCAAAGGTTTTGATGTCAGTTAACTTAAATGTATAAGTTGAACCGGCTTTAAGGGTAGTGAACCGGCTGGTCATTGCCGGCAGCGAAAGTATTAATTCTCCCTTTTTGATACGATCAACGCGACAGGCAAGGTAACTGTAACCCGGTTCAATATCTTCGGTTTTATCGATTGGGCAAGACCATTCGAGTCCATGCAGATCACGCACCCAGGCAATTAACTGAGCCTTGCCAAGAAAATTTTCACGTTCGGCTAACCGAAGAACCAGGAAATCATAGCGTTCGCCGATCTTATAGTAGGGATGGTCAGGCTCCAGGAATATCTTGCCCGAACAGTTAATTTTGTCAATGGTACATACAATGGTCTGGCCTATCTTAAGGTGATAGTTTTCATAGTAT
>CAIXKO010000714.1 GCA_903919925.1 uncultured Bacteroidota bacterium
AAAAGATACACTGGGTTGGATATCTATCTGGACCGATCAAAATGCGGCACTTGGTGGAGGTGTTTTGATGCATCAGTGTTCAGGATCAGAGTTTCACGATAACCTGATGACCCAGCAAAACGATGGGATCGCGTTGTATGAATGCGATGATATCACCATCTTTAACAACGTATTAAACTGGAATTGTGGATTTGGCATCCGCATGAATTTCACCGATAATTGTAATATCCATCATAATGATTGCTCGCATGTTAACCGGAAAACCGATCCCAGTGATTGCGCGGCTATCCTCCTGATCGTATCTAACAATAACATAGTTGAATACAATAACCTTACCTATTCTGGCGATGGAGTTTTTCTGGGCCAGTATGAGTATTCACAGATTCCCAATAACAATTATTTCGGCTACAACGATTGTTCCTTTTCACCACATAATGCCATTGAGGCCACATTTGCCGATGGAAACATTTATAAGGGAAACCTCTGTAATTACAGTAATTACGGGTTTTGGCTGGGATATAGTTTCAACTCACTCGTGGAAGATAATGAGATCATCGGAAACTTTACCTCAGGTGTGTCGGTGGACCGTGGGTTCAAAAACACATTCAAAAATAACCTGATCAAAGGAAATCCCTATGGTTTTGAGCTTTGGGAAGGGGGCATTATCGGACCGTATGGTCAACAGTTCTCGCACGATTATTGGATCACTGATAATATCTTGGAAGGCAACATGTGGGCAATCAGTGCAATCAACACGGAGCACCTCGTGGTTAAAAACAATGCATTTAATTACAACCAAAAGAATGATATTTACCTCGAAGGCCAGTCTTTTAACGATACTATAACCGGCAATACCTTTAAATCACCCACTTTTTGGTACATTCAAAACACCTCTACCGATCCTATTCATGCTATCAACAATACATATATTCCAAATGTAGATAGCCTGATTCACAACAAGATATCAGGAGATGTTACTTATCAGCCCTATAATCGGGAAATCGAGCCGGCCATTTCCTCGAATCCTCCATGCGATATGGCGGAACGGCCGGCGGTATGGACAACTTACCGGGATCCGGGCTATGGGTTGTTTCAAAAAGAAGTTCTTGATTTTGATTATTCAGATAAAAAGGTTGGAGCCTCTTCTGTCCGACTTTTTACCCCGATGGGGTTTGACGTGGCGTTAAATTATCGTCCGGGAGGAGATTCATTGGCCCTTTGGAACCTGACAGCCGCCGACACCCTGACTTTCTGGGTGAAAACCATCAATAAATCAAGCAATGGGTTTCAGAATTTCCAGATCCGGGTAGGTAATTTCACCGGTGGCTATTACAAATATACCGCTTCCACATCGCTGCTGAACAATGCAAAAAACTCCTGGAAAAAGTACCGGATACCACTCAAAGGCAACACTTCCTATGTACGAAGCGAGGTTGGTCAAATGGATCTTTCCGTGACCAATTATGTTGAATTTCATGCCGATACATGGGATTCCGGGTTTATTATCTGGTTGGATGGCGTTCAATTTAAACCCTGCACTCCAACAGGAATCGATGACACACCTTTAACATCAACCTTTAATTCAGGTTGTTATCCTAATCCATTCACCTCTTTGGTCACCATCTGGTTTGATTTGCCGGTAAGCGGAAAAGTCAAACTTTCCATTTATGATCTGAATGGCAGGTGCCTGTCCACACTGCTTGATAAGGAATTGCCAGCTGGTCGTCACCAAACCGATTTCTCAAGGGGAACTCAACCTCCCGGTATTTATTTTTACCGGTTGCAAACAGGAAATAAATCCGTTACCGGTAAATTGATAGTGGGCACATTTTAATCTTTCAAGCATCGGACAGATAAGGCGGAGCGTTTGAAATCAGCGTACCTCCGCAGCTCTTTATCTGTACTATTAAGTGTGCGATGCCATATACGATTGGACTCGATGGTAGTTGACCAGAAGTTTGCCGTATTTCCCAGATTGGAAAAACCATTGTCCTGCCTTTCACCACCCGGCAATCCGTTAAAGCCGCTCAAATTGTTGCCATTGCCATGATCGTTCCAATAAGTGGTTGATTTGAGAATATAGCCAGCCTCCGGGCCCAGGTAATTTAGAAATACTTTCCACTCGGTTTCACTAGGCAAATGCCATCCCGCCGGACAATCAACCATAGCGGCATTCCAGTTATAAAGTACCCCGTAAACAGAGTAATTGTCAATTGCTTTGGCTTCGTCTACACTGATACCCTCATAACCATATACATAGTAAAATTTATTGTATTCACTACCTGAAGCTGAAGGACTTACTGCCGGTAAATAAGCCAGGTTTTCAGTCATCCAGGTTTGCGATCCAAAGTTTTTAAAACCATATTGATGCTTATCCCGCCAATCGGTAAACTGCCCCGATAGCTTATATTTCCGCATTTCAATATCCAAGGGGTACTCCTGCCCGGAAATAGAAACACTCAGCATGACCTCATCAAAACCAAATTCCATGCTTTGTTCTTTTCGGGCAATAACCTTCCGCATCCCAACAGGAACATACCAGATTTTATAGTAACCAGTTGCATTGGTGACTATTGACAAATTACTTTCTGTTTCATCGGGATTCAAAATGGTTACCGTAACACCGCTGATCGGAAGGCTGTCCTGTCCCTTGACAATACCAGAAATCTTGCTGGAGTATACTGCAGAGGTCATAGATACATTAACCTTTAGATCAAAAACCTTCTGAATATTTACCGTTAGAGTTGCCGTATTGAAGTCTTCTTTCGTTGCTTTCAGCTGATAACTACCAACAGGAATGCCGGTTAAAGTAAAAGCGCCGGTGCTGCTTGTCACAGTTGTTTTATCATCAACAGTAATAGTGGCTCCTTCAACCGGTACGGTGCAATTAGTAAAATAAGCATAACCCTTCAGGTTTCCGAAAACGGGTGCCGAGAGCAGAATCGGGTAATCCTTAAAAGTTTCCATCTTCCCATCTGATACCTCAACTTTTACTATAAAGGTTTTCCCATTGCCATCAACCGGTGATTTCCACGAGGTTTGCTCCACATTGATGGAATCCGTAAACACCCCACCATCACAACTCCATCTATATTTCAAAGTATTTCCATCCTCATCAGTCGCGGCGGCTTTCAACGTAAACAAGGTACCCGCACTTCTACTATCAGGCGTACAAGTAATTGCAGAAATTACCGGTGCATGGTTCCGCTCACACCCCCAACCCACCACCACCACCATCATCACCACCACCACCACCACCACAAAACCCAAAACAATCCAAATCCCCTTCATACCTTTAAATTTTACACACATTAATTCCCCCCCCATCTTTCCCCCACCCCCACCCCCACACCCACACACCCTCACCCTCACCCTCACCCTCCTCAATTAGCACATTAGCACATTAGCACATTAGCACATTCTCCTCATTAGCACATTCTCCTCACTCATTCTTCACACACCTCGCCGGCACATAAACATCAGGCAGCGTAAAACCGCTCCACGTTGATCCGGTAGCCCGATCCAGATTCATCATCCAAACATCCATTCGGAGATTCTGAGGATCAGCGGCTTCAGTAGTTGAAAAAAACCATGACTTTTGATAAGTTTCCTTAAAACTGTAAATGGTATCGACCGGAATAATGACCCCATCCTTATAAACAAATGTATAATTTCCGTATCCAAGATCGAGTGCGTTGAAGTCAAATTTACCGTCCAATCTCAATTCTTTTGCGTTTTGTTCTCCTCCGATTGCATTAAACAGCAGTTCCCAATCCTGCTTAGATGGCAATCGCCAACCGGTTGGACATATTTTCACAAATTCATCATCACCACGGTTTTCAATAACGCCGCTAACAAAGTACATTTTACCAAATTGCTCACACTGGGTAGATTGTTCAAAAAGGCAATTCCATTGGTTAAAGGTCCCCTTCCCTATTTGCTTTTTAGGAATCGAAAAGTTCATATTTTCAGACATCCACCATTGATTTCCGATTTTTACCGTGCCATAATATCGGGCATCCCTGGTATCCCGAAAAAAGGAGGTTGGATTGGTATTGTTTGAAACCGTGATTTTTAACTGTGCCTGGGTTTGCTGATTTTCATCGTCTCTTACCTGCAAAATTGCATTGTATTGTCCAGCCTGGGAATACTGGTGATAGAGGTATTTTTTCTTGCTGAACGGGGTATCCCAGATGCCGTCGCCATTAAAGTCCCATCGAATATCGATTTCCGAAGGTGGCAGCCGGTCATCGGAGCTTGACCAGGCATCGAAAAAAAATTGAGTAAGGACGTTCCCATTGGCACATGCCACCTCAAACCGCGCATTTGGAGGCAGGTTTTCATCGGCAATAAGGATTTCTTTGGTTATCGTATTGTAAAAATCGGTTGCAGGATTGGTCACTTTCAAGGTTATCTTACCCAACCCTTTTTGTTTGAATATATGGCTGATTTTTTGATCCTTAACCGGCTCCGTCCAGGTTTCAGTGCCTGGCAGCAACCAGGAAAACAGCAGAGGCTGTAGGGTATCTGGAGGGTATCGCGACAAGGA
>CAIXKO010000715.1 GCA_903919925.1 uncultured Bacteroidota bacterium
AAAAACCGTTAACAAGAACCTTGTAATTGAAGTTGAAGATACCGGAATTGGAATACCGGAAGATGACATTCCAACGCTTTTTCGTGAGTTTGTAAGAATACGTCAAAAAGAAACCAAGCATATTATGGGATCGGGGTTGGGGTTGAGCATTGTTAAAAGACTGATTGCATTATATGACGGAACCATTGAGGTTGAAAGTCATCCGGGGAAGGGATCAATTTTCAGGGTTGTATTGCCTGTTATTATTTGATTTCGTATGTTTGAATAATAATTTCTGATTATCATGAACTTACCCGAGAAAACGGTCGAAAGACTCAGCGAATACAGGAGAATTTTGCTGGATTGCCTGAATCAGGGGAAGAGCCATATCTTTTCGCATGAGCTTGCTGCTTTGTTGCATAATACTGCTGTTCAGGTGCGGCGCGATATGATGCTAATGGGTTTTACCAGTATGCAGCGAAAGGGTTACGCAATAAAAGAACTCATTGATGCGATCGGGGAGTTGATTGATACCACTGAAGGCCTGAATGTTGCTGTTGTCGGCGCCGGTAACCTCGGGCGTGCAATCACCGGATATTTTCGAGGAAAACGATCGAAATTAAATATTGTTGCCACTTTTGATGTTGATGCTGATAAGATCGGCCACATGATAGCGGGAGTAAAATGTTATTCACTGGATGATTTTCAAAAGCTGGTTAACGAAATGCAAATTTCCATTGCTATTCTTACTGTTCCACCTGAGCATTCGCGTCATACCGCGGAGTTTGTAGCGTCCAACGGGATTAAAGGAATCTTGAATTTTACGACTGTCCCCCTAAATATGCCCCCTCATGTATATTTGGAGGAGTACGACATGATCACTTCATTAGAAAAAATCGCTTATTTTGTAAAACATCATCAGGGATAACCTCAACCCTGCTTTTTTTACAATGCTTGTCCACCGGAGTCTCGAAAAGCTGAACATTCAAAAGTCTGTTGTAACTACTGGATCGTTTGATGGCGTTCATGTTGGCCATCGGACTATTATCAATCGTTTGCGCGCTATTGCGAAAGAAATTGACGGAGTTTCGGTTTTGGTTACTTTTTTCCCGCATCCTCGAAAGATTCTCTATCCAAACACACAAGGTAAAGATCTTCAAATGATTAATACCCAAAGGGAGAAAATCCTGCTGTTAGAAAAAGCAGGCTTGGATCATTTAGTGATCATTCCATTCTCCCTCGAGTTTTCAAAAACCACTTCAGTTGATTTTATCCGGAAAATTCTGGTTGCGAAACTTCATGCAAGTTGCGTGGTTGTAGGCTTTAACCATCATTTTGGCCATAACCGGGAAGGTGATTATGAATATTTACATGAACTGGGTAAGTATTACAATTTTGCCGTGGAAGAAATTCCAGAACAAGATATCCACAACGAGTTTGTCAGTTCAACCAAGATCCGGAAGGCGATATTGGAAGGAAATATCCAGAGAGCAAATGCATATCTCGATCATGAATATTTTTTGCTGGCGCCGATAAAGCCAGCAGCGGATTTGCTTAAAACTAATGGATTTAACTGGTATGAAGCTTGTCCTGAGGAACCTGAAAAGCAGATAACCCCACCGGGTGTTTACGCTGGTTCCATTCCGGAAAACGACGAAAAAATCAAAGTTTTGATTCATATCATTGAATCAGAAACCGGACTTCGAATCTTACTGCATGCTCCGGAATTTGATCTCTCCACCATTCCTGAGGTTAATCTGGCTTTCCACAAAAGGATACGTCTGACAAAGGCTGGTGAACCTAACTTGAACCCGGTAGCACTTAATCAGGATCTGGCAGAGATTCAAGAGCTAATCTATTGATACCCCCCCTTGTTATCAACCGTAGATATTTCTGACCTTGGATTTTATTGAGTCAGGTGACCAATCAGAGGTGTTCACCGATTCAATTATTTGCAAAGGGTTGTATTTTAAGAAGATAATCTCCTGACCGAGTTTAATTGCTTCGTCAATATCATGGGTTACAAAAATGACTGTACGGCCATCCTCTTTCCATATTCTCAAAAATGAATCCAGAATATTGTATTTCAGTACACTATCCAAGCTCTGAAACGCTTCATCCATGAGAATCAGGCTGCCGGGGTAGGCAAAGGCCCTCGCAATGGATACCCGCTGTTTCATGCCACCACTCAGTTGCCACGGATACAAGTCCTCTTCTTTTTCAAGTCCAACCAAATGAATAAATTTCCGGGCAGTCTCCAGGGCAGAATTGACCGGCATTTTATCAATCAATGGAAAAATCACATTGCCAAGGATCGTTTTCCATGGTAAAATGCGTGTTTCCTGGAAAATATAGGATATTTTCTCGTTACTGAAACCAAAAACCGAACCGTTATCTGCTTTTATTACGCCTCCTATCAGATTGAGAAGTGTTGTTTTACCGCATCCCGATGGGCCAAACAGGCAAGTGACCGACCCGGTTTTAAACTCAAGGGAGAAATGATCGAGGATAGCCCGATCATTATAGGATTTACTTACCTCAATTAGCTTAAGGTTCATTTTTTCCATTTGATCGAGTATTTTTCGATTAACCGGATGATCCATTCGAAAATAGCACTAACCAAAATGGCTACCACTGTCCATGCTATAACTTCAGAAACAAGAAGATAGCTTTGGGCGTCCTGCATCATGGCTCCAATTCCGTAACGCGGTTGACTCAGGACTTCACCAATGATTACGGACCTCCAGCCGAAACCAACGGCGGTGGAAATACCACTAAACAGGAAGGGTAGGATGGAAGGCCAATAGATGCCGGTCAGGATTCTTCTTCTTTTTATATGGTATAAATGGGCCATTTGTACTAAGGAGGCATCGGTTTCCCTGATTCCCTGGCTAATATTGGTGGTAAGAATGGGGAACATGGTTAAAAAGCCTATAAATACTGGTACTTGTTCAGATTGAAACCATATGAGGGCCAGCAAGATGATGGCTACCACGGGTGTTGATCGCAAAGTAATGAGTATGGGCCTGAATCCGGCTTCAATTCCTGAATTTAAACCTGCAGGGATACCAATGGCAATTGCTGCTGCAAATGCGATCAGGAAACCGGCGAGGCCGCGAAAAAGTGTCACACCCAGAGCGGTAAGAAATCCTGGTTTTCCGGCAATACTAATCAATGAAGCTATAGCGTCAGCAGGACCGGGCAAGATTTGCCGTGAATGCAATTCCCTTGACAGCCATTCCCATCCGGCAAGTAGCACCAGAATGACGCAGAGACTAATGATCCGGTATTTGGTAGATGAATTGTTCATCAGGTATTTTGCCGCCAACGGCATCCGGATTAAAAGTAAATAAAACTTGGAGGTATTGGTTTATTTCGGGACTGATTTGGAACGCGAATCTGAATTTCAGATTGCATCCGGGAATAGAATTTTTAGCTATATTATTATCTGGCAGGATATTATGGCCAGCAATTAAGTCAGCAGCTTGTTCTGGAAAAAGATTAACCCGATCGATGGAAACCATCCACGCTTCGCAGATTTTTTTGACCCAATCCGGATGGTCCCTGATAAAATCGCTTCTTCCGATAAAAGCAGTCTGCGGTATTGAAGGATGGCTGGGAAAAGCTTGACCCCACTCGCTATTAAGATCCATGATTTTCCCGATGGAAGGATTTTTAGCCTGTGCCAGGGTAGCGAGCGGTTCGGAAATAATGGCAATTGGCGCCTTACCGGCACTAACCGCGTTGGCTAAATCGATATGTGTTGGGAAGGAGTAATCAAGAGTTACGTCTGTTTCCGGATTAAGTTTATGAAATTTAAGCAGGAAACGGAAAACGATATCCGGAGTGGAACCTTTGCCCATCATAAAAATCCTTTTGTTTTTGAGCGACTGCCAACCCAGAACCGTAGAATCGGAACCAAAAAGGTAGAGGGAACCCCACACGGGCACTGCAACTAACTGATAGGGAAGGCCTTTGTTATAAAGGATGGCACTCATGTTCAATGGAAGCACCGCCATTTCCGGCTTGTCCTTAAGTAACCGGGCCCTCACCAGCATGGGTTCGTCAAGAATTTCGATGCTCAAAGGTTTCGTAATGATTTTACCCGGAGAATCAATCAGGTAAATCATTCCCATTGCAGATGGGCCCTTCAGAGTAAACAGTCTGATAGTATCATCTTTAACCTGGGATGGATGGCAACCTGCAAGGCAAAGTGTTAGGATCATTAAAAAACGAAACGGTTTTTGCATGATAATCAAACTAAAATCAGATTTTCTGAACCCGGATTGCGCTGGTTGATTTATTGGTATTCAAACGAATGATGTATATTCCGGGAGCTGCCTGATTGTTTGTTTCTTCATCGCATTGCCATAAAAAGCGGTTATCGCCCTGCATAAATGAACCTTGATGAACTACTTTAACCATTTTGCCAGATAGGTCAAATATGGATAATTCACCGGTTGCAATTTGTGAAAGGCTGAAAGTTATTTGCAACTGTGTTGTACAAGGATTTGGATAGGCGTTGATATCGATCCGATTTTGAGCGACAGGATTTGTTCCCTGGGCCGGTAGGATATGGATGCTGTACATTGATCTTCCAAATGTTGCAGCAGTAAGCATCCGGGTTGGCGCGTGCATATTCAGGTCGAGAACCGGTGCTTTGGGCAATCCATTACCATAAATATCCCAGGTTTGGCCTTCATTTTGGGTTACAAAAACTCCTCCATCGGTTCCTATATACCAGGTTTTATGATCTACGGGATCCAATACGATGCTGTTAACCGGAAAGTCGGGTAGATTTCCGGAAACATCAACCCAGGTTTGCCCATTATTTTTGGTCCGGTAAACGTGCGGCAGATAGGAATCCCAGCGGTAACCGGAAATGGTAACAAATGCTTCAGCCTTATCGAAGGGGCTGGCTTGAACACAGGTGATCCAACGGTCGGGCAGATTGGCGGATAGGTTGGTCCAGGTAGCTGTGCCATTCAGCGTATTCCATACGTTTCCGTCATCGGTACCCACGTATACGATGTTGGCATCGAGTGGGGAGACTGAAATGGTTGTGAGAGTTCCATAATTGACATTTACCCCTGCACCATTTGTAAGATCGTTGGAAACCGCTCTCCAGGATTGGGCACGATTGGTGGATTTGTATAGGCGGTGTGATCCAAAATAGAGTATAGATGGATTCTGCGGATCCAGCTCCAGCGGTGACTTCCAATTGAAGCGATCACCGTAGTTGATTCCCTGGGTAGCACCCAAAAAGCCGGCAGCACCATCGATAGAACGACCTAATCCGCCATATTGGGATTGCGCATATACGTAATTATTGTCAGTCGGATCAACCTTGACTACAAAACCATCACCTCCATAAATTGATTGCCAGCGATTGACCATCCCGTTTGTCACCCTGATGGTGCCATTATCCTGTGTTCCACCATAAAACCGGTCGGGGTTCAGGTAATCCACTTCGCATGTATAAAATTGGGTGATTGGAAGATTTTCGATATGAAAGGAGGTTGTTCCACCGGATTTGGAAATATACAAGCCTCCATCGCTGCAGAGCAGGGAGAGCGCATTATCTTTAGGATGAACGAAAACACCGTGCATATCCACGTGAGCAGAATTAAATGTGTTTACCCATGTGGTTCCGCCATTGGTAGTTTTGTAAGCCTGAAATCCTGAAACATAAGCGATATTCGGATTAATCGGGTCCACGTCGACCTCACTGAACCACCACCAGTAAGAAGAATTTTCACCCAATTCTCCTGTTTTCGACCAATTATCGCCACCGTTGATGGTTTTATAAATACCCTGCAGGAATCCGCTTGAATCAGTATAGGTTGCGTAGAGTACCAGCGGATTGGAATCGGAAATATCGATCCCGATTCTGCCTGCATTGCCTTTGGGCAACCCATTTAAAAGTTCTGACCAAGAATCACCACCATCAGAAGAGCGCCATAGTCCGCTGGTTTTTCCACCATAGCTTTGGTATGAAGGGCGCCTGGTTCTTTCCCACATCGCGGCATAGATTATTTTAGGATCAATCTGATTAATACACAGATCGGATGCGCCGGTGGAATCGGTGAGGTACAATACTTTTTGCCAGCTTGCTCCACCGTCGCGGGTACGGAAAACGCCCCGCTCCTCATTATACGAAAACAGATGCCCCATGGCTGCAGCATACACGGTATCAGGATGCAGAGGATCGATTTTTACACGCCCGATACTACCCGCTGATGTTAAACCGGACTGTGTCCAGGTAGCTCCGGCATCGTTGGATTTATACACGCCATAACCTTCATAGGTGTGGGAGCCACCGCCGGCATTGGGCTCGCCGGTGCCAACAAAAAGTGTTTCAGGTTTTGTTTTTGAGACATCCATATCGCCAATGGACAGGGCCACTTGATTATCGAAGATTGGTACCCAGTTGGTGCCCAGATTTGTGGACTTAAATATTCCACCGGATGCAGTACCCAGGTAAACGGTATTATTATCATTTATAGGCATTTCAACGTCGGTAATTCGCCCGCCTATGTTAACCGGCCCTACGAGTTTCCAGTTTTCCTGTCCCGATTTAAGGCCGTTGTGTTCCATTGCCTGTGTTTGCTCCATGGCTTTGTAATACAAATCGGAGCGGAGCTCGGTATAAGGATAGGCGCGCTGACGGTAAAACCAATCGTTGGGAAACTTCCCGGGTTCTTCGTTTTCAATCTGCTTTTTCATTTGACAGCTTGATAGAATGGCTATTGCCGCAATAAAGAGGGTAATAATCAGAAGGAAAGGGCGGGACTTTTTCATAATTCAAAATTTTTCAAGAAGCAAAAGTAAGGCATTCTGATTTAGAATCATGAGAAATTTGGGAGGATGGGTGAACGAAGAATGGCACGCGGACGGCGCTGATCCCTGCGGGTGCGCGGATTTACGCGAATTTTTGAAATTATTATTTGCAGTGTAAATGAGGGGAGGCATTGGTTAGCTGACATTCGGTAAAATCTCCAAAATGTAGAACGCATTCATAAAAAACTATCTTTATATCTGAAAGGTTGATAAATTTAGAAATCCTCGAAATTTTTTTTCCCCTGAATGAATGGTTGGACCGGCATGGTAAACCATGTCTCGACTTCGTTACCCGGGCAAGTAACCCATGTTCCGGAGAGGTAAAGCATTTAAAAATAGCCTTGATTAACTAACAATTATGACTAATCCCAGCCATCAATCGCATGCCAGACTCTTACGCATAAAGGCGGAAGAGTTGCTCAAGGTAATGCACGAACTTGACTTTCAGAATCAGGAAAAATCAAAACGGGCCGAAGAGCTGGAGATTGCCAATAAGGAGCTTGCTTTACAAAACGTGGAGAAAGCAAAACGGGCCGATGAATTAAATGATGCCATTTCCGATATACTGAAACTTACCCATGAGCTTGAGGTTCATCAGATGGAATTGGAGATGCAGAATGAAGAGCTCAGGCAGGCGGAGTCGGCTTTACGGCAACTTGAAGCGAAACACAGTTCAATGATCTCCAACATTTCTGACGTAATTGGCATTATCGATGTTGATGGTTTTATGAAATATAAGAGCCCAAACATCGAGAAATGGTTTGGTTGGAAACCTGATGACCTGATCGGGACCGATGGGTGGTTAACGGTACATCCGGATGACATTGTCCGCATTAAGAAAGAATTCTATACACTTCTTGAAACGGAAAACTCAGTTACAACGGTAGAGTACCAGTATAAATGTAAAAATGGTAGTTATAAACCAATCGAGCTTACCGC
>CAIXKO010000716.1 GCA_903919925.1 uncultured Bacteroidota bacterium
CAATAGCCGAAGAAAATAGTCGCACCCTACTGACAATGCTACGGGAATACTCAAAAAAACACGCCGATCTGGCCGAAATCCTGAGATCCCACGGAATACTATAAATGGACGGCCACCCCTCGGCCCCGCTCGGGAACCGGTGGGCCACCCTTGCAATCTCATTTTCTCATCTTCTCATCTTCCTTTTCATCTTCCGTCCTAAATGCCGTCCACATACAAATCCAAGCCGCAGAGCGGCGCCCTGTTTGTAGAAAGCCAATGATGAATGACCAACCGTCCGCGGTAGCATTTAGAAAAACGTATACAGATCATTTCGGACGGAAGTACAAATCCAGCCAGTTGATTATTCCGGGCATATTGTAAAACCAAAATCGCAGCATTCAGATATTCATTATTTTATTACTTTTGTCTTATGACTAAAAATGAAATAATTTCTCAGGTAAACCTTTCATTGCAACATCTAAATGTATCCAAAATTATTCTGTTTGGCTCGTATGCTAATGGTACACAAACTGAAGATAGCGATATTGATTTGTTGGTGGTTACCAATGATAATTTTGTTTTCAAATCGTTTGCCCAGAAGATGGAAGTTAAGCTTAAGATTTCCACTGCTTTAAATTCTCTGAGAAAATTTACTGATATAGACCTGATTGTACATACAAAACCCATGCACGATCAGTTCGTGAGATTAAATAGTTGTTTTAAAAAGGAAATTCTTAGTTCAGGATCTGTGATCTATGAAGCAAACAACTAAAGAATGGCTTTCAGAATAATCAACTGCATTCCAGCATTGTTCTGGTAAAAAGGTTTTCCCAATCGTTTTAGTGTGACTAAGGCAAATTCCCTGACCACAATACCGGTCACTTACAAATCCAAGCCGCGGAGCGGCGCCCTGTTTGTAGAAAGCCAATGATGAATGACCAACCGTCCGCGGTAGCATTTGCAAAAACAGTTAACAGATCCTTTCGGACGGAAGGCAGCCCAATCAGTAAATTCACATTTCACTTTTTCGATTATTTACCGTAACTTCGTGTTAAATAATGGTCATGAAAAAATTATTATTCCTTGTTTTTGTTCTGCTTTTCTCCGGCTTTCTGAAAGCCCAGAAACTGCAAGTGGTCGTGCCTTATACCTTAGCAGACCGCGATCGCGCAATACTTACCGATGCTAAAATAAGTACCCTTGATGCTAAAATAAGTGCGCTTAATGACAAGATGGAAGTAAGGTTTGAAAGTGTAGATAAACAGTTCATGTACCAGCAAAAGCAGATTGACGACATAAAAACACTTTTTTACTGGGGTTTTGGTATCTTAATTAGTTTGTTGCTTTTCATGTTCGGCTACATGATTTGGGATCGTCGTACCGCCATGCAACCTGCATTAGAACGATCATCAATAGCCGAAGAAAATAGTCGCACCCTACTGACAATGCTACGGGAATACTCAAAAAAACACGCCGATCTGGCCGAAATCCTGAGATCCCACGGAATACTATAAATGGACGGCCACCCCTCGGCCCCTCGGCCCCTCGGCTCCGCTCGGGGACCACTGTAAGCATTCGGTGAACCCCGTATTGTTTTTGTAAAGAATTGGAATAAATTCTCAAAGGATCACACGAAGGAGCCAAAAGGGCAGCAATGTTTTACTCATTCTTTGGTACCTGCAAAAAGAACAACGTAAATCCTTATGAGTGGCTCAAAAAGGTATTGGAAATTATCCCGGAATATCC
>CAIXKO010000717.1 GCA_903919925.1 uncultured Bacteroidota bacterium
AAAAAATTCAAGCCGGATCTTAAAACTCCAATAATCACAGTCAGCATCCTGATTCCCTGTAAAGATGAGGCTGAGAATATTCCAGAGCTGATCGATCTTCTTAATTCACAGCAATATCCCGGCGAATTGATTGAAGTAATCTGTATCGACGATCACTCCACCGACACAACTTCAAAAATCCTATCCCTGCAAGCCGAGAAACAAAAAAATTACCATTTTGTAAAACTCCCGGAACAAAAATCCGGAAAAAAAGCTGCTTTGAAAGCCGGTATGGAATCTGCTACCGGTACGCTCATCCTGCTAACCGATGCCGATAGCCGACCAGGACCTTTATGGGTTCAAACTATGGTAAGTTTTTTCACCGATACGGGCAACGACCTTATTCTGGGCCCGGTGATACTGGAGGCGTCAACTGGTGTATTCAACCAAATCCAAAAATTAGAGTACCTGAGCCTGGTCGCCTCCTCAATAGGTGCAGCGGGAATCGGGTGCCCCATAATGGCTCAGGGTCCTAATATGGGTGTACGTGCCTCTGATTACCGGGTTTTTGTCAACAATCTGGATAATCGATTTGAATCAGGTGATGATGTATTTCTGCTTCAGGCCATGAAAAATGACCGGAAAAAAAAGATTGCCTATGTCCTTTCCACCGATGCAATTGTTCGTTCCAAACCAGCCAAAACTCTTGCGGGATTCATGCATCAGCGCAGCCGATGGGCATCAAAAGCCTCTGGATACCGGAATCCTCTTCTGCTATTCACAACTTTAATCGTTTTTGGAGCTAACCTTGAAATTCTGGCTGCACTGGCTGGCTCCCTATTTTTTATGGTTCCTTTTCACCTCACCATGATCCTCCTTGGTATTAAAATGATTGCCGATCTGCCACTCCTTCTCGCAGCAATACGGTTTTTCAGATCCCCAAAATTGCTAATCTGGATAATTCCAATCCAAGCACTTTATCCTCTTTACGTTACCATCGCAGGGATTCTTTCTCAAATTTCGCCGGTACACTGGAAGAACGATTGAACGTAGACAATGCATTGGGGCAGAAAATCTTCTGCCCCTACCACGTTCATCCATGTCACCCTGTCCCGTTGGGGCAGAAAATCTTCTGCCCCATCTTCGGCCCCCATCTATAAATTTCGTCGAACCAATATTGCCCGGGTAATCAGGTAAAAGATCAAACTATACCCGAAAACCAGTAACAGATTTACCCATAGCGGCAATGATGTAGTTAAATCCTTAAAATCGGAGTTGGTTTTAAGCATTTCAGTGATGGCAATATCCGGCATCGGAGTTAGCTTGGTGATGACTCGCATGGGAAAGAATAATCCGATTTTTACCCATACAAATTTATTCAACGCCAATCGCAGAATAGGCTCAAAAATAAACTGATACACAATAATTACCACCATTGCCAGTGTTTTATTTCGCAGCCATACGGCAATCATCATTGCCGCTATCATGTGACTGGCAGCCTGAATAAAATAAATCCCCAACATGTACAGATGGGAAAACAAATCTGGGAAGGAATAACCCGATGAATAAATCAATCCAAACACGATCCCAAAAACAAAAACCATCACCGTGTTAGCCAAAGCGATACAAAAAATCACCAGGAGCTTTCCATGAAGCAGTTCAAGCCTCGATAAACCAGTTACAACCTGCTGACGGAAGGTGTTGTATGAATACTCATTCCCCACCAGGAATATTACCATTAGTGCGAGAAAGATGTTATACTTGGCTGCAAAATAGGCAAAGGCATCCCATATCTGAGGGAAACAATACAGGGACTTCAAATTCAGAATATCCTGATTATCTGCGAGATTAGTGGTAAGTTTTATCAGTGGAAGAGCTCCGACTGACAAAAGAAATGCTCCGACATATAAAATGGCCATGATTTGGAAAACCCGGTATGGAAGCACTTTAATCGATTCGATCCGCAATAATTTCATCATGGCTCTTAAATATCTTGTTTTACCAGTTCGAGAAACTGCTCTTCCAAACTATTTTTATGGATTTCAATCTTGGTGAGCACTATTCCTTTACCCATTAAATCCCTGCTGATATCTGCAGCCATGATCCCGGGCCGGAGAATTACATTAAAATCATCACCTGAACGCACAACTGATTCCAGTAAGTCAGAGGCGGTTAATGCATCACCCAACTGCTCCGCATCAGAACCTGAAAGAGTGATAACTTCTTTCCCTTTAATCAAACTGTCCACAGCCCCTCCGGCCAATTTATTACCCTTTTTCAATATGACAACATGGGAACAAACCTTTTCAACTTCGTCCAGTATATGACTGGCCAGTATGATCGTTTTTCCGGTGGAGGCCACTTGACGAATGAGCGATCTAACCTCAGCAATACCCTCAGGATCAAGGCCATTAGTCACCTCATCCAAAACCAGAACATCAGGATCTCCAAGTAATAAACTGCCTAGAGCCAGTCGTTGTTTCATCCCAAGTGATAAGGTTTGAAATCTGGATCGCCATCGGTCATAAAGCCCAACCAGTTTGATAACTCGCTGAATATCTTTCTCATCAACGCCCTTAATCCGGCAAACTATTTTAAGGTTTTGTTCGAGAGTCAGATACGGATAAAAGTTTGGTGTTTCGATCAAAGCTCCGATTCGCCGGTTAGCTGCTGGTCCGGTAAGATTACCAAACCATCGGAAGGTACCGCCATCGGGGCGAATGATTCCCATTAACATGGACAGAGTTGTGGTTTTGCCGCTCCCGTTGGCGCCCAGGATCCCGTACACCTGACCTGCTTCAACTCTCAGACTCAATTGATTTACAGCATGTACCAAGCCATAAGACTTATCCAGGCCTTCCGTTTCTAAAATAGTCATGTAAAAAGAATTGCGGTTCTAGTTCCCCATTTCAGAAATAAACTTAATTCTGATCAGGCGGATGTCCTCCTCGGTAAAATCATTCTCTCCAAGTTCCTGCAGAGCCTCCTCAACGGATTCCGATTGAGCTTCCTCTTTAAAATAGGTATATATATCGCCCTGGTGATCCTCATCCATCATCTCGTTAATAAAATAATCGAGATTGAGTTTGGTTCCACTATTGACAATGGATTCGATCTCCTTAAGTAATTCATTCATTTCCAAACCCTTTGATTCAGCTATTACATCCAGTGGCACCTTACGGTCGATACTTTGGATAACCGATACTTTAAGGCTGGATTTATTAACAATGGAGCGCACAACGAGATCCTGAGGGCGCAATATTTCCTTCTCTTCTACGAATTTGCGGATAAGATCAACGAAATCCTTACCATAACGTTGTGCTTTCCCAAGTCCAACACCGGTCATATTAGCCAGTTCTTCTATCCTGATGGGATAATAGATAGCCATATCTTCCAGCGATGGGTCCTGGAAAATCACGAATGGTGGCAGGTTATGTTTTTTTGCAATTGTTTTTCGAAGGTCTTTCAGCAAACTGAACAGTTCCGGGTCAACTGCGCCCGAGCCACCGCCTCGTGGTGCTTTCTGTTCGTCTGATTCATCGTAATTAAGGTCCTCTGTCAACATAAAAGATTCCGGGTTATCAAGAAACTCCCTACCCGCATCGGTAATCCTCAGCGTACCATAGTTATCAATGTCTTTTTCAAGCATTTGAGCGATGAGAGCCTGCCGAAGGACGGCTACCCAAAACCGCTCATCCTTATCTTTTCCTTGTCCAAATATCTCCAGATGATGGTGTTTGTAGGTCCGGATAGCTGAATTTACCTGCCCGGTCAGCACTTTAGCCACATGTTCAGGTTTAAATTTTTCGCGGACTTCTAAAACGGCATCCAGTGCTAACGCAACATAATCTCTTCCTTCAATCTGAGTTTTCGGGTTAAGGCAATTATCACAATTTTCGCAATTATCGCGCTGGTATTCTTCGCCAAAATAGTGAAGAAGCTGACGGCGTCTGCAGATGGATGATTCAGCATAAGAGGAGGTTTCATGTAAAAGTTGACGTCCGATTTCCTGCTCTGCAACCGGTTTTCCCTGCATAAACTTTTCAAGTTTCTGGATATCCTTGTAACTATAAAAAGTCACACAATTTCCCTCTCCTCCATCACGCCCGGCCCTGCCGGTTTCCTGGTAATAACCCTCCAGGCTTTTCGGAATATCGTAATGAATAACATATCTGACATCCGGTTTGTCGATTCCCATTCCAAAAGCAATGGTGGCCACAATGACCTCCACTTCCTCCATCAGGAATTTATCCTGATTCCCTGCCCGTGTGGTTCCGTCAAGTCCCGCATGATAAGGGAGTGCTTTAATACCGTTTACTACCAGAGTTTCTGCCAGATCTTCCACTTGTTTACGACTCAGGCAATATATAATACCCGATTTGCCGGCATTTTCCTTGATAAATTTGATGATCTGCTTCTCCGGATCCACCTTTTGGCGGATTTCGTAGTACAAATTTGGACGGTTGAATGAGGATTTAAAAACATCGGCATCCAGTATTCCCAAATTCTTTTGAATATCATTTTGAACCTTTGGGGTAGCAGTGGCGGTGAGTGCCATGATTGGTGCGCGCCCGATTTGCTCGATGATTGGACGGATTCGCCGGTACTCCGGTCTGAAATCATGGCCCCATTCCGATATGCAATGCGCTTCATCAATGGCATAAAATGATATGGTTTCACCAGCAAGAAACTCAGTATAATCCAGCTTATTGAGCGACTCGGGTGCCACATATAGTAACTTGGTCTTCCGTGATCGCACATCATCCAACACCCGGTTAATCTGAACCTTGGTCAGTGATGAGTTTAAAAAATGTGCAATTCCGTCCTCCATACTAAAGGCGCGCATAGAATCAACCTGATTCTTCATCAATGCTATTAATGGAGATATTACGATAGCTGTGCCTTTCATCACCATGGCCGGTAACTGATAACACAAAGATTTCCCTCCGCCGGTAGGCATCAGAACAAATGAATCCCTACCTGTTAGAACATTGCGCATCACTCCCTCTTGATTGTCCTTAAATGTATCAAAGCCAAAATGAGTTTTTAATATCTCGTGTAATCTTTCGGTGTCTGCTGTCATTCTTTTAATAATTAGCCCAAATCTACGTTATATGTTACAAAAACCGGTAGTCAAAGTTGATCCCCCCGGTGAATTTTCTTATTACTACTTTTGCAGATTAAATTTACTAAATTTTAATATTCAAAATTCAAACGTAAAAAAGTTATCATGATTGCCAATACAGAAATAATTTCCATTGCAAAAGAAACGTTACTAATTGAAGGTCATGCCATTATAAATCTTTCTGATCAAATTAACGATTCTTTTTCAAGAATGGTTGGCAGAATTCATGGTTCAAAAGGCCGTATAATTTTGACCGGCGTCGGAAAAAGTGCTCTCATTGCACAAAAAATTTCTTCCACGATGAACTCAATCGGGACTCCGTCGGTTTTTTTGCACTCCACAGATGCGATCCATGGGGATCTCGGGGTAATAGGACCATCGGACCTCATGCTGATCATATCAAAATCCGGCAACACACAAGAAATTAAGACTTTAGTTCCACTAATCCGGGCTATGGGTATACCAGTATTAAGTTTTGTATCGGATCCGGATTCCTATTTGGAAAATCAGTCAGAAATTACGGTCAGGATTCCAATTTTACGGGAAGCATGCCCCAACAACCTGGCGCCCACCACCAGTACTACCGTTCAACTTGCTATGGGCGACGCGCTGGCTATGGTTCTGCTGAAAATGAATGAGTTTTCAAGCAAAGATTTCGCCCGCCTGCACCCGGGAGGATTGCTTGGCAAACGTTTAAATGTTACCATATCTGACCTTTACTCCCGGAGTCTTCAACCCAGTGTTCTCCTGACTGATCCGGTACGTAAAGTGATCATGGAAATATCTTCAAAAAGGTTGGGAGCTACCGCTGTTCTGGACTCCTCCGGTAATATTGCCGGTATTGTTACAGATGGTGATTTACGCAGAATGATGGAAAAGACCGATGATTTCAGGAATCTCACTGCTGGCGACATCATGTCGGAGAATCCAAAACAAATTTCCCCGGACGAACTTGCCGTCACCGCACTGGAAACCATGCGAACCAAAAGCATTACCCAGCTTTTAGTGGTCGATAACCATCAATATTTGGGAGTTATACATATTCACGACATCCTTCGGGAAGGAATTATTTAAAGCAAATGAAACTATTTACACAAAACCTGGTCAAAAAATATCGGCAGCGGACGGTGGTGAACAGCGTTTCCGTTGAGGTGGAGCAGGGAGAAATTGTGGGGTTACTAGGCCCAAACGGAGCTGGAAAAACAACCACCTTTTATATGATCGTCGGATTAATCCGTCCAAATTCCGGGCAGATATTCCTTGATGACAAAGATGTAACCTATGAACCGGTTTATAAGCGTGCCCGAAGCGGTATCGGATACCTCGCACAGGAACCTTCGATTTTCCGGAACATGACCGTGGAAGATAATATCTATTCCGTATTGGAAATGACCAAGCTGTCGAAACAGGAACAAATGGAAAGAGCCGAGAGCCTGATTCTGGAGTTTGGGCTCGATAAACTTCGACGGAATAAAGGCATTCAACTGAGCGGTGGAGAAAGAAGAAGGACGGAAATTGCCCGGGCACTCGCTCTAAAACCGCATTTTATATTACTTGATGAACCTTTCGCCGGAGTTGATCCAATCGCCGTGGAGGATATTCAGGAGATTGTTTCGCAGTTGAAAAAGAAAAATATCGGCGTAATCATCACCGATCATAATGTACATGAAACGCTATATATTACTGATCGGGCCTATCTTTTGTTCGAAGGAAGCATCCTGAAATCCGGAACAGCAGAAGAACTATCTCAAGATGAACAAGTTAGAAAAGTCTATCTTGGACAGAACTTCGAGCTCAGAAGGTAAAAAGGCTTTTCTGGATTTTATCGGACGTTTTCAAAAAAACACTATCTTTGCCCCACTTTTGCGGGTGTGTCGAAATTGGTAGACGAGCCAGACTTAGGATCTGGTGCCGAAAGGCGTGAGGGTTCGAGTCCCCCCATCCGCACAACCATTTTTACTTATCGTTTAGCTACCTTTCCAATATGAATATTAGCAGAGAGAACCTCGATGATCAGAATGCCATTATACAAATCGGCATTGAACCCATTGATTATCAACCCAAAGTACAGGAAGCACTTTTAGAATACCGCAAAAAAGCGCGTTTTGACGGGTTCAGGCCTGGAAAAGTTCCGCCTTCACTAGTAATGAAGATGTATGGTAAATCTATTCTGGTTGAGCAGATTAACCACCTCCTGTCCGATACTCTGAATACTTATATTAATGAGAATCAACTTAGAATTCTGGGTGAACCACTTCCCAACGTAAACAGTCCGGAAATCGATTGGGACAGTCAGGGAACCTTTGAATTTCATTTCGATATTGCTCTGCTTCCAATAATCGAGTTGAATTTCAGCGAAAATGATAAAATCAACAATTATCAGGTGATGGTTACTCACGAGATGGTTGATAATCAAATTGAAAGCTACTTACGTCGGTTTGGTTCACTAAAACCAACCGAAACAATCAGTGAAGAAGATGTGGTGAAGGGGGATTTGTGCCAGGTAGATGAGTCCGGCAACGAGCATAAGCATGAGCAGGATGAGGAAGGTGAAAACCATATCCACGTTCATGATGCGATGATTTATATAAAAACCATTGGTGACGAAACAGTTAAAAGTCAGTTCATGGGATCCAAAGCCGGTGATAAGCTGGTGTTTAATCCTAATATTGCTTTTACAAACGAAACTGATCGTGCAAGCCTTTTGAGGGTAGCCAAAGATAAATTACCTGAAATCAACTCCGATTTCGAGCTTTCGATAAGCGAAATTTCAAGGTTCACACCAGCCGAAATTAATCAGGAACTGTTCGACAAACTATTTGGAGAAGGTGTTGTTGATACCGAAGAAGCTTTCCGTGAACGTATTGAAAGCGATATGGAACAGCAGTTTTCCCGTGAAAGCCAGTACAAGATCCATATCGATATAAAGGAGAAACTGATGGCTGAAACCAATGTTCCTCTGCCCGAAGAGTTCCTTAAGCGATGGATGCTTTTAACATCGAAAGATAACAGCATGACTGTTGAGCAGTTGGACAAAAATTTCCCATCCATTTTGGAAGACCTTAAATGGAGAATGATCAAGAATAAAATCATTGGTGAGCAGAAAATTGAAGCCACTGAGGAGGAAATCCGCGAACAGGCAATTTGGGCAGCACAATCACGCTTTTACCAATATGGCATTTATGATGCACCTGTTGATCAACTTTTCCGCATGGTGGATGTTTTATTGGAGAAAGAAGAAGAAAAAAATCGTTTGGCTGATATAATTTTAGAAAACAAGGCGATTGAACATCTAAAAACAGTGTTCGGCTTTGATGAACATTATGTTAGCCTGGAAGAATTTAAAAAATTGATGGATGAAAACAAAAGATGAATTTAGAAAATATGCCGTTGGACACCTTGGCATCAGCAGTCTGAACCTGGAGAAATACCAGTCGCTGTATAACTATTATGTATCACCAACCATTATTGAGGAGCGTCAGCTGAATGTTGCTCAAATGGACGTTTTTTCGAGGTTGATGATGGATCGGATCATATTCCTGGGTACTCCTATTGATGATGATGTGGCTAATATTATTCAGGGGCAGTTATTGTTTCTTGAATCGGCAGATCCCAAGAAAGACATCATAATATATTTCAACACTCCCGGCGGGATGGTCCATTCAGGACTTGGTATTTATGACACCATGCAATACATAAGCCCTGATATCATTACGATATGCACAGGGATGGCTGCATCAATGGGAGCCGTTCTGCTGGCAGGTGGCGCCAAAGGAAAACGCTCAGCACTCAAGCATTCAAGGATTATGATTCACCAGCCACTAGGCGGGGCGCAGGGACAAGCTTCTGATATTGAAATCCAGGTAAGAGAATTGCAGAAACTAAAAAAAGAATTGTACGATATTCTGGCCTTCCACACCGGAAACCCTTACAAAAAAATCGAAAAGGATTCCGACAGGAATTTCTGGATGACGTCTGAAGAGGCAAAGGAATACGGGATGATTGATGAGGTTATGGTTCGTACTACAAAAAAATAAAACGTGGCACGACCAACCCCAGGAAAATCGGACAGATGCTCATTCTGCGGAAGGAGCAAGGAAGAATCAAATCTCTTAATTGCCGGTGTTTCAGGCCACATCTGCGATGCTTGTATTGAACAAGCTTATACCATTGTAAAGGAAGAACTCAAACCGGCCAATAAACCTTTCGATATCAAGGATCTCGAGGTCAGAACACCGGTGCAAATCAAGCAATTTCTTGATCAATACGTAATTGGTCAGGAAGATGCAAAAAAAGTTCTTTCAGTAGCCGTCTATAACCACTATAAGCGGCTTGGACAACAGGATACCCGCAATGAGGTTGAGATTGAAAAATCGAATATCATAATGGTCGGGGAAACCGGGACAGGTAAAACATTATTGGCAAAAACGATCGCCAAAATGCTGCATGTTCCATTTACTATAGTGGATGCCACCGTTCTCACTGAGGCCGGCTATGTTGGCGAGGACATTGAAAGTTTGCTGACCCGCTTGCTGCAGGCTGCAGATTATGATGTAAAAGCCGCTGAGCGTGGAATTGTTTTTATCGACGAGATCGATAAAATTGCCAGAAAAAGCGATAATCCATCCATAACCCGTGATGTATCGGGTGAAGGGGTACAGCAAGGTCTCCTGAAGCTATTGGAAGGATCGATTGTAAACGTTCCACCACAGGGTGGACGTAAGCACCCTGAGCAGAAAATGATACCGGTGGATACTAAAAATATCCTTTTTATTGCCGGTGGAGCTTTTGACGGAATCGAGCGAAAGATTGCCCAAAGGTTAAACACCAAGGTTATTGGCTATGGCGCACAGAAAAAAGCGGATGAGATTGATCGCAATAATCTTATTCAATATGTTGCTCCACAAGATCTTAAGTCATTCGGAATGATTCCGGAAATTGTTGGACGACTTCCCGTAATCGCACACCTTAATCCACTGGATCGTGAAGCATTGCGACAGATCCTTACTGAACCCAAAAACTCAATAATCAAGCAGTATACCAAGCTTTTCCAGATGGATCATGTAAAAATCACATTTGATCCCGATGTGCTTGATTATATCGTTTCGCTAGCCATTGATTTTAAACTGGGGGCCCGTGGATTACGTTCTATCTGTGAATCGATTATGATAGATGTGATGTATGAAAATCCTTCGGATAAATTACCAAATATCAGGATTACAAAAAGTCTGGCTGAGCAAAAGATATCAAAACTTACCGCTAACCGCCTGAAAGCCGGCTAGATGATCCTTTCGTAAATCAGAAATGTGTACGAGGGTTCATTTTCAGGATGAGCCTCACGAAAAATCTCTGTCCACTCAGCAGGTTCAAGTTCAGGGAACCATACATCTGCTTGAAAGTCCCTGTCAACCACAGTAAGATAAACCTTTTGAGCAAGAGGTAAAAACTGCCTGTACACCATTCCACCGCCGATAATGAAATTCTCGGAACTTATATCCATCTGATTTATAGCATCTTCAATTGACCCCACACAAATGGTACCTGGAAAGCAATCCTGTGGATCGTCGGTTATCACCACATTTTTTCGGCCGGGCAAGGGCTTAACCGGAAGTGATTGCCAGGTTCTTTTGCCCATCACCACCGGATGTCCCGAGGTATGCTTTTTAAACCATTTAAAATCCTCCGGGATGTGCCATAATAACTGATTATTCATACCGATGGCCCAATTCCGGGCCACGGCAACAATGATGGATATTGGCCTGTTCAAAGAGGTATTCATGCTGATATTTCGGCTTTGATGTGCGGATCAGAGTTATATCCGGTTAGTTCAAAATCTTCGTATTCGAAATCCAAAACATGTTGTTTATCGGGGTTCAGCTTAAGTAAAGGGAGCAATTTTGGCTCACGCGACAGCTGAATCTTTGCTTGCTCCAGATGATTAAGATATAGATGAGCATCGCCCAGTGTGTGTATAAACTCAAATGGGATCAGCCCTGTTTCCCGGGCAACCATCATCAGTAGAATACTATATGAGGCAATATTAAAAGGGACTCCTAGAAAAATATCCGCGCTCCTTTGATACAGCTGGCAGGAGAGTTTCCCTGCAGCAACATAAAATTGGAAAAGTATATGGCACGGTGGAAGGTTCATATTGTTCAGGTCGGCTACATTCCACGCACTTACAATATGGCGCCTCGAATCCGGATTTTTACGTATAGCGCTGATCACATTGGTAATCTGATCGATTGTTTCGCCATGGTATCCCGGCCATGATCTCCATTGATATCCGTAAATATGACCGAGTTCTCCTTCAATATCTGCCCATTCATTCCAGATTTTCACCCCATGATCGGTCAAGTACTTCGTATTGGTATCACCCTTTAGGAACCAAAGCAATTCATATATTATTGATTTCAGGTGCAATTTTTTGGTGGTCATCAAAGGGAATCCATCTTCCAGGTTAAATCGCATCTGGTATCCAAAAGTACTTAAGGTTCCAGTCCCGGTGCGATCGTCCTTTATGACACCATTTTTCAGAGTATGGTTAAGCAGTTCAAGGTATTGCTTCATAATAAAACAAAATTGTCATAAAATCATTCCCACAATGGTGGCAGATACCAGCGATACTAAAGTACCGCCGAGAAGTGCACGCATTCCAAATTCCGAAAGCAACTTTCGTTTTCCCGGAGCCAGCAATCCTATTCCACCGATCTGCATTCCCACAGAGGCAAAAT
>CAIXKO010000718.1 GCA_903919925.1 uncultured Bacteroidota bacterium
AGGGCTTTTTTACCAGTTGAAACCACCTTGATAAAAGCTAGGGGCTTTATTTTGTGATAACGTAAGGCCGTAACTGCCGAAGTTATCAGGATCAGAACCATTGAAATAAACAGTAAAAGCAGCAGATCCCGCAGCGGATAAACTGGAAGTTCCTTCCCCACAATCTGGGTTGCATAGGGGGACATCAGTGAATATGCCAAAATTACCAGCAATGCACTGATCCCGATTGATATGCAGTTTTCTTTCAGGAAAAGCTCAGCAAGGAAACGCCTTCCTGCCCCATGAATACTTAGAATTCCGATCTCTTTTGCCCTCTTTTGCAACGTGACCTGGTAAATATTCAAATAGTTAAAAGTGCTGACGGCGAATAAAAGCACCGAGATCAGCAACAGGATTCTCAGGGATTTTATGTTGCCATATTTAAAAAAGCCACGGATTCCCTGGTCATTCTGGTAGAAATACAGGTTTTTATACGGTTTGTATTCCAAAATACTTTCGGAAAATTGCGGATGATCTTTTCCTAAATGGGCAACCTTTTCATTTAATGCTTTGAGAGCAAGTTGATCATTTAGACGGATAAATTCAGATGAGCCTTTTGACCAATAATCCTTAGCTTTTTCAGATACGATGGCTTCAAACTGAAGAGAACTGTTGCCCGGGAATTCATCCAAAATACCCACAACAGTAAGTCTCTTGTCCAGGAATACCATTGTTTTGCCAACAGACATTTCAGTACCGTAGAGCTTTTCCGACAGATTTTTTGAAAGGATAATTCCATTAGGATTGTTGACGATGCTCTTGTATTCACCTTGAGATAATGGAAAGTCGAATATTTCCGGGAATACGGAATCAATCGCAATCAGATGTAATAAGTATCTATTCTGGTCAATTGTGATTTTTGCTGCATCATCAAAAAATACCTCGGTGCCTTGCTTTATTTCAGGAAACGTAGCGTATTTTATATTGAAAAACCTTTTAGCATCAAATATTTTAGGTTCACTTAATGGTGTTGCCCGGATATTCGCATAGCAAATCTGCTCATAGTTTTGTTGAAACTTATCGGTATTCCATTCATAAAGAATGATTTTAAATAGAATAAAGGTACTGGCAAGCCCCAGGGAAAGGCCCAGAATATTGATGACATTATAGATCCGGTTGGCTTTTAAACTCCGCCAGGTTTGCGACAAAGGTGTGATGAAGAGCATGGATTACTGATTTTGGTTAATCACGTTTTCCCTCAAAACCGTTCCATCGAACAGATTGATGATCCGGTGGGCAAATCCGGCATCATGAATGGAATGCGTTACCATGACGATGGTGGTTCCGGCCTGGTTGAGTTCGGTTAGCAGGTCCATTACCTGGTCGCCATTCTTTGAATCGAGGTTACCGGTGGGCTCATCAGCCAGAATCAGTTTGGGATTGGCCACAACGGCCCTGGCAATGGCCACACGCTGTTGTTGTCCGCCTGATAATTGCTGAGGAAAGTGCTTGCGCCGGTGACTGATCTTCATGCGCTCCATCACATCGTTAACCATCTCTTTGCGCTGGTTGGGTTTCACCCGCAAGAATAAAAGCGGTAATTCGATATTCTCAAAAACAGTACGTTCATCAATCAGGTTAAAGCTTTGGAAAACAAAGCCAACGTTGCCCTTGCGGAATTGGGTGCGGTTTCGTTCCGATAATTGTCCTACCTCGTGCCCGTTGAAAAAGTACTTTCCGGAGGTGGGATTATCCAATAATCCCAGCACGTTGAGCAAGGTTGATTTCCCGCAGCCGGAGGGCCCCATGATAGCCACGAATTCACCTTCACTCACGGTAAGGTCAACATCGAGCAATGCCCGGGTTTCAATCTCATCGGTTCGAAAGATCTTCGAGAGTTTTTCAGTTTTGATCATATCATTTGAAGATTAGTTTTTCAGCATTACCAAAGGTTCCATAGCCCGAGCTAACTACCTTTTCCCCTTCCAGCAATCCATCGAGTATCTCATAATACTCCGGATTCTGCTGCCCGAACCGGATTGCCCTTTTCGAGGCCGATTTTCCACCCGGATCCATAACGAAAGCCCATTGCCCGCCTGTACTGTTAAAGAAACTGCCTTTTTTCAACAATAGTGCGGTTTTCGACTCACCCAATTCAAGATTGATGAAGAAATTCTGACCGGTACGAAGGTTATCCGGCTTATCGTCCTTAAATACTAAATCGACCTGAAATTGGCCATCCCGAACCTCCGGATACACTTTTCGAATGGATAATTCATATATCCGTCCCTGGCGTTCCAGGCTTGCCGGCAGGCCGGTCCGTACTCGATCGATGTAGTGTTCATCAATTTTTGCCGAAACTTTAAAATCCGATAACACATTGATTTGACCGATGCTGCTTCCTTGGCTGATATTTTTACCGACTTCAACATCCAGACGGCCCAGCTGTCCATCAACGGGAGCCTTCACATTCAGTTCATCCAGGCGGGCATACACGAGTTTCAGGGTGGCTCTCATTTGCCGGAGATCAATGTCAAGTTGTTTCATGCTTGTTTCCGATAATAGCGAATCCTGAGTCGCCCTCTGTTGCGCGATATTCATCAGGGCCTGAGCCTCCTGGTATGCTTCATTGGCCTTTAAATAATCTTCTTTCGGAATGAGTTTATCTTTGAACAGATCCTGGTACTGCTCCTTTTTACGCTTTGCTTGCTGAAGCGTGTAAAATGCACTAGTCAATGAGCTTTGAGAGGCCATCTTGCTTGATTCGTAATTGATTTTTGTTGTCCGTAGATTGTTTTCTTTCTCGGCAAGTTGGGACTCACTCATCAGAATATCCTGGTGAAGGTTCTGATTTTCTAAGGTAAGTATTATGTCACCGGCGTCAACCATCGATCCTTCCTCAATCAGAAGTTCTTTCACCCTGCCACTTTCCGAAGCATCGAGAAAAATTGTTTTAATGGGTGCCACCTGACCGTTGATATCCGTATAATCTTTAAACTCACCGAAAAACACTTCATCAATGGTGATTTTATCTTGTTCCACTTTAAATCGGGAGGTGTGTTTTTTGCTAACGATCTGAAACATCAAAAAGACCAGAATTCCAAATCCGGCCAGGTACATAATATGTATGAGTCTGAACCCTTTTTTCTTTTCCCTTACACTGTCCATTGCTTCCATTATGTCTGTCGTGTTTATTGCATTCCCGGAATGGGAATACCCTGGTAGTAATCAATTGTTCTTCTGGTAATTTCGTATTGCAGGCTTGTGCTGAGCAATTCCGATCTGGCTGATGCCAGTAGGTTTCTGGCTTGGCTCACTTCATACTGATTGGCCAGCCCTTTCTCGAATTTTTTTCGCAAAATAGCCTCTGCCGCTTCAAGGGCTTTAACCTGTTTGGTTCCTTGATTGATTTCCATCTTCAGGGCAGACAACTTTTTCCAATCCTGATAAATTCTTTGATAAAGTTTCTGCTGTTCCTGCATCAGGCTAAGTTCGCTTTCTTTTACCTGAATGCGGGCCAATTTGGTCTGCGACCTGTTTTGGCCTTTGTTAAATATCGGAATACCTAACGAGAAACCAAGATACTCGGATGCGTTATTCGACATCTGGTCCCTAAAGGGAATTACATTACCTTCAGAATCTTTCCGGGTTTGATAAAAACCAGTACTGGTTCCGGCATAAAAAAGAAGCGATGGATAAAAATTGCTTTTTGCCTGTTGCAGGTTGATCCTGGATGCCTGAACATTTGCACGGGTACTCTGAATCTCGGGAAGACATCTGAGAGCCTGGTAATACAACGAATCAACAGGATGTTCCAATCGTATTGCCGATTGGATTTCTGGAATTTCCTTACGAATGATGAATGGCAGCCCGGAGTCCAGATTCATGAGCTGTTTTAGTTGTAACAGTGCCTGATCATATTCGTTTTGTGATTTAATCTTTTTCAGTTCCCCGGTTGCAACCGCTGCAGTAACTTCCAGTATATCTGATTCCGCTATCAATCCGTTCCGGATCATGCCTTCTATGTAGCCTTGATTCCAGCGGCTTTGTTCCAGCAAACTATCGGAAATTTCAATCAACCCCTGAAAGAAAATTACATTGTAAAAAGCATTCATGATCTGAAAAGAAAGTGTTGCTTTTAACGCTTGCTCATCGAAATGCCCGGTTGCATACAGGTTCTTTGAAAATGCGATCTCATTGAGCTGGCGAAAACCCTGGAAAAGAGAAACCGAGGTGCTGGCTGAGAATGAATTCGACGAAAAGGATTGATACACCACATCATTGGTTATCGGATCGATGGATTTGCCAAAACTTGCTCCGTAACCTGAGCTGGCACTTAAACCCGGCAACAAGTTGCGGATGGATTGCCGGTAGTTTTCCTCATTCCGCTGATTTTTCAGTCCGGCTTTCTGTATATCAAGATTATTGGTCATGGCATATTCAACACACTTCTCCAAAGTCCATGGTTCCTGCGCCAGTGAACTGCCGGCAAGGCTGAATATCAATAAGGAAACCAGGAAAAAGTGGATTCTCATAAGTTGATTGCTTTATGGATAAAATCCAATAAACATGCCAAAATTGACAACTATCATATATACAGCATATTAATTAAATAGTCGGCAGGATGGTTAACGGATTTGTTAAATAAATAGACATTATTGTGTAAAATATTCATACAATATCTTGTACACAGGATTAATTCCCCCTATTTTTATATGAAAATGTCGCGCATGACAACTGGAAGAATACTCGTGGTGGATGATAACCGAAACGTACTCAAGGCTTTGGAAATTTTGCTTCAGTTTGAGTTCGAAAATATCCGCACCCTTAAAAACCCCAACCAGATACCTTCGGTACTGGAAAAGGAGGAGTTTGACCTGGTTTTATTGGACATGAATTTCAGTGCCGGGGTGAATACCGGAAATGAAGGGTTGTTCTGGCTCGAACAAGTTCATTCCATCGATCCGTCGCTCAGTGTGGTACTGATCACCGCCTTCGGGGATGTTGAGTTGGCTGTAAATGCAATCAAGAAGGGGGCCACCGATTTTGTGTTGAAACCCTGGGACAACCAGAAATTGCTGGCAACCTGCCATGCTGCCTTGGAACTGAGCCGCACCAAGCGAAAATTATTCGATCTGGAGGATAAGCAAAAGGCAATCAATGAGGATCTTAATCAATCCCATCAATCGATTGTAGGCTACTCAGCCCCATTGATGAAAGTGGTGGGAATGGTACGGAAGGTTGCCAAAACTGATGCCAACGTGTTAATTACCGGCGAGAACGGCACCGGAAAGGAGCTGATTGCCCGCGAAATCCACCGCTTATCGAACCGGAGCGGTATGATGCTAGTCAGCCTGGATATCGGCTCACTCACCGAATCACTTTTTGAGGATGAACTTTTCGGTCATAAAAAGGGCGCTTTTACGGATGCTTATGACGACCGCATCGGCAAGATCGAGACCGCACATGGAGGCACCCTGTTTATTGATGAAATCGGGAATCTGCCAATATCGCTGCAGTCCAAGCTTTTGTCGGTGATCGAAAATCGGCAGGTTACAAGGATTGGATCGAACAAGGTAAAGCCGGTGGATATCCGGCTGGTTTGCGCCACGAACAAGGACCTTCCGGCCATGGTCAGTGAGGGATCATTCCGTGAGGACCTGCTGTACCGGATCAATACAATTGTTATTGAAGTGCCGCCCCTGCGCGACCGGGGTGAGGATATTTTATTGCTGGCCAATTTCTTTCTCCTCAAGTATTCCGACAAATACAACAAGGGAAAAATGTCGATACACCCTAAAGCAGGGGATGACCTGCTGCATTATCATTGGCCGGGAAATGTGCGGGAGCTCAGGCATACGATTGAAAAGGCTGTCATTCTTGCAGATAGCAAGGTGCTCCAACCTGAAGACCTGTTCATCAAGGCTAGCCAGTCCATCAATATGGAAAATCCCAAAACCCTGATCGAGATGGAACAAATGATGATCCGGAAAACCATCGACCGGTACAAGGGCAATATCAGTGCGGCTGCAGATGAACTGGGAATTACCCGGCAAACACTGTATAACAAGATGAAAAAGAACAATTCATAATATCACCGATATGGCGAGCAAATATTATTATCACATGATGATGATCAGGCTCCTGCTGATCGTGTTAACCACTTTTCTCCTGTGGTGGTCGCTTGGCAACTGGCCTTTGACGATTGTTTCGGCAGTTTTGCTGGTCGCCCAGGTGACCGCCTTGCTCTATACAATGAATCAGACCAACCGAAAGATCTCCTTCTTTTTCGAAGCCATAAAGAATGACGATTCAACCCTGTTTTTCCCGGTGATCACAAATAATCGAACCATTCGGGAACTCAACAACAGTCTGAACGAGGTGAATGAACTGGTTAAACAGATACGCCAGGAGGTTCAGACCCAGGAAAAATACTATCAGATGCTGCTGGAGCAAGCTGAAACCGGGATACTCAGTATCGACGAGAAGGGCCATATCAAATACTCCAACCGTGCTGCCCGGAATTACCTGCAGGTTGAAATCCTTACCCACATCAACCAGTTTCAGCGAATCGACCAGGGATTGTGGGAGGTACTGAAAAGCATGGAACCCGGACTGAAATATCACCTGAAGTTTCAGACAGAAAAGGACAGGTACGATATCTCACTGAAATCGAGCCGAATTATGGTAAAAAACCAACCAATACTGCTGGTGGTTTTACAGGATATCCGGTCGGAAATGGAGGAAAAGGAATCAGAATCCTGGATTAAACTCATCCGGGTACTGACCCATGAAATCATGAATTCCATCAGTCCGATTACCTCTTTATCAGAGACACTTACCCATTACCTCTCCGCCCAGCCGGGCGAAGCAGTGGAATACATGTCAGACGGAGAAAAGCTGGACAAAGCTATAACTGGGTTAAACGTGATCCGCGAGCAGAGCCAGTCACTGCTGCATTTCGTGGAATCTTACCGGAACCTGACGCGACTTGCAAAACCAGACATCAAGCCGTTTGCGGCAGCCGTTATGACCGGCAAACTCCTGTCCTTATGCCAGTCGCAAGATAATTTTTCGGAGGTTGATCTGGTTCTTGCCATTGATCCCCCAGATCATGTGATGGTCGGAGATCAGGACCAGATCGTTCAGGTTTTAATAAACATTGTTAAGAATGCCTGCGAATCTCTTATTGCTATGCATGGGGCACGCATTATCATTGGAATATCAGCATCTTCCAAAGGGACCACTATCACGGTAAAAGATAACGGACCAGGTATCCTTCCGGAAAACCTGAACGAAATATTCACCCCGTTTTTTACAACCAAGGAATCGGGAACGGGCATTGGGTTAAGCTTA
>CAIXKO010000719.1 GCA_903919925.1 uncultured Bacteroidota bacterium
CCGGTAACTTTTAAGGTAAGCTGTCTGGTATTGCTGATCCCGTTCCAGTCGGCAACTTTTAGTGGCAAAATGTATGTGCCTGATTGAGTTGGCGTTCCATGCAAGTCACCATTCGAACCCAGGCTCAGCCATGAAGGCCAATCCTGCATTTCCAGATCAAAGGCAGTATTTGCCATGACCCCGGAAACATTATGATCCATCAAATAGTAATCGAGATGATTACCTTTGGATACACCGGAAATCCAGGAAATATCCGGTGTGACATTCATATCACCGAAAAAGAATTGGATGGCGCCGTTTGGAAATAATACTGTAGCAAATTCAACCATTTGAAAGCCCTCAGGATCAACTGTTGCATTCCAACGAATGATTGCTTTATCCGGTAAAGTTTCAAAGGTTACCCTGTTTTCCAGATTAGTATAATAGAGATTACCAAAATAAATGGGGTATAAGCCACCATTTTGATAAAAACGCAGGCTGCTATCGACCACATAAGGATAAATAACCAAATTTCTGCCCATTACCACGCCTCCGTTTTTGAGCACGGTAACCTGGCTGTATGTTGAACCATAAAATGGAAAAGAGAATGGCAGGTCCATCACCCGGGCATCGATTCCAGCCATGGTGAATACCTCAGCACCACCAGAGAACCCAAAAGTTGAGGCAACCGGTTTTTCCACAAAGGAGGTTGCCGGATTAGCGTAACGGTAGGGTCCGGTTGTACCATCAGCCTCAATCTGAGCACGATAGTCACTGCCTACCTGCGCATCAGGTAGCTCCTCAGTTGTTATTACCGGCTTGTTTACCGTTGTATTAACCGCAACAGCCAGGCGGGTAACGGCATTTCGGTTGATGTTAACGGCTCCACCGGTATTGGCAAATTCATGCACTCCGCTGGAATAATCCATAACTGAAAAACTCTCTACTTTGCCTACCCCCAAAGTATTAGGGGATTTCTGAATGACTTCGAGAAAAACTTTTGCCTGGCCATTAGCCGGAAAATAATTAAGGAGTGGTGTGATATCCAGCCCAATTTCTATCAAATCAGATCCAACACCAAAAAAACCTTGCATGGCAAGTGTATCTCCCTGATAATTAAAGCAAGGGAAATCGATTACCCGATCGGGAGCGGTAGCATTCATATCGGTTGAAATCCCGGCTTGGATTTTTAGCCGTACACGTTGATTATATCGAATGCTTGTTTTGACAGTAAGAAGTGGTTCGTATTGCTTTTTAGGCCTGACCACCATAGCCACATTGTTCCATATCCCGCCGTTGGAAGTACTTTCTGCGAGCAAGCGATACTGAACCCATAATTTGCCGCCGTTGCCAAAACCCACCCCCCAGGAATTAACAACCAGCATGGCGCCAATCTCCCAATCCTTCATATCAACCGTGCCATCGCCATTGATATCGATATTATTTGTATAGCGTCCGTCACCATTCACATCGTAGCGTACGGAGTCGTTCCATCCGGCAAAAGTCATGGCATGGCCAACGTTCGGATCGTATTTGATCACTATATATTGTCCCTCCTCCTCGAGCCCTTTATCGAGTGGAATTTGGGGTATGATCATGTTACCTGATCCGATCTGGAAATTTGCCAGGCCACCAACCTGGGAGCCATCAAGATGATCATTTATCCAATGCTTGAGCGTAAGCAGGCCATCGGGATTCCCAACCGCTATTGCAAATACCTCATCTACCCGGTTTTTCATTCCCCGGTAATATTTATCGTAACCGGTCATCCATACTTGGGAATTCTGGCTATATGCAGTAAAATCAGGGTTTCCGGGGACTCCATTGGATTTTACCAGGTTCCAGCTATCGAAATAAGAGACTCCCAAATCGCCGCTCCCGTGATTAAGAAGGTTATAAACCGCCATCGGGCTATACTGGTTTTCAGTCAGCGACGAGTTCAGGTTTCTTAAGTAGTTAATTTCATAGGTATACATGGTCCAGATGGAAGCAGCCTGATTACAGTTCCACACTCCCTGATTGTATATTCCTGAAAAGAAAATTAGCCGGGTGTTGTCCTTCTTTGCAGGTAATGGCCTGGATGCATATCCCGATGACATGATCAGCCTTGGCAAAGTGCTTAAAGCTGCTTCATCAGAGGTGATCGCATTTACCCCGGCCTGCTGCCCAAACAAGCCGGCAGCGGTACCTAAAAACCAAAAGAAAAAAACCAGAATTCTGGTATGCTTTAAGAATCTCATGTTTGTCATTGTGATACTAATCAATGGTGAAAACTCATTTAAATAGAAGTTGCAGAATTATTAAATAACTCAAGTTTCGCAGGTCCAAACCTGCCTAAATAGTTAATAAAAATGTTAAAAAAAGTAGCATGTATTTTTGTTTATTCCGCTAATATTCAACATATTAGTGGTACTTATAACAAACTAAAAACATGCTACGGAATAAAAG
>CAIXKO010000720.1 GCA_903919925.1 uncultured Bacteroidota bacterium
CGATGCTCTATCTCTGCATTAAGCAATCCGAAGGCAAAATCAAGATAACTGATTTGCTTTTGTTGAGCGTTGATCAGCAGATCGTTCATCGCTCCACCTGCGCCGGTGAGTTTGAGTTGGCGGGCAAGGTTACACAGGTTTTCTGTTTTTGTTTCCATGGTTAAAGGAGTATTTGATTATAATCTGATATACTACTGGTTTGCGGCTGGATCCGGTATTTGCTGTTTTGAAGGCGCAGAACCTCAGTCTCCAGTGAAGGAAGTTCTGTTGTTGTCTGTCTTAATGAAAGCAACACCGGTTCAAAGTCAGCAGCCTTTGGCAGGCTGTTTTCCACACAGTAAGCCAGTGTTTGGTCCATTTCATCTTTGGTGTATTTAGTCCCTGCTGATGCAATCATACCAATCTGGTCCCGGACATAGCGGGGCATTTGCTGATGAATGTTTTCAAGGTACCCAATGGCCTTATTCTCATCGGAGAACAACTGTGTCGCTTGATTGATAAGTTCCTTTACCTTTTTGGAATGATCACGCTTATGGTTGTTATTGCGGACTAACTGACCTTTGAGCACAGATATGGGATGCCGGGCAATTTCTTCTCCGTGGTTATTGAAGATGGAAAGGTATCCATACTGCTCCCGAACAAATACTTCTGCTTTCGGTTTCTGGAAAGTATCATCAGGAACTGTGTATGAACTGCCCTTAAAATGAATGACATTGTCTTTTGTCACATTATACGCCGGATTTTCCCTGGCAAAAGCAAAAGGTAATTTGAACGGAAAAAGAAACAATCGCTCAGTCTCCCATTCCAGCCGTGGAACCTTTAACGTGGCCGAATGCACTTTGGCATTTGCAGTGCGGCCCAGCCAATCGATCGCCTGGTCATTCAGTGTGGGAATGCTATAATAACTCCGGCCCCTGAGAAAGTTATATTTGATGTATTTGATAACATTTTCTATTTTTCCTTTACTCTGCGGATCACTTTTGCGACAGAAATGCAATTTAAATGGCCGACTCTGGCAGTATGAACGGAAAGCGTGGGTGAGCAGAAGGTCGCCCTTGTTTTCATTGACCAGCAGTAATTTATCCTGATCATAAACAAGTTCTCTTGGCACGCCGTCCATGAATGCAAAGGCTGCTTCATGCGCTGCAATTGCGGTTTCAGTGGTAAATGGATGCTCGTTAAATACGACAAACTTATATCGTGAACGTGAAAGTACCATGGCAAAGAAGTAAACTTTTTTGCGGTTTCCACCAACATCGGTCATGTTATACTCACCAAAGTCAACCTGGGCCTGATCGCCGGAAGGCAATTGTTCAACCTGGTTAAACGCTCTATTGTCAAATGGTTTCAGAAGCTGATACTTGCCCCGGACATACAAGACGAAGTTATACACTGATTTGATGCTCACCTGCGGAAAGCCTGGGTAATGTTCTTTCAACCAGTCGTGTACTTGCGCAGAAGAGGCCTCAAGGCAATGCTCAATCCGGTTTTTAATGTAATCCTCATAAGGCGCCAACTTTTTGGTCCGGGTAGAAAGCCGCTCCCGATAATCCTCATATTCCTTCTCACTCATAGACAGTAGTTTTTTTACCGTTCGTGTATCCATCACAAAGAACTCCGCGATCTGGGGCGGGGTCATACCCTTAAAATGATGACGATGTACTTCATGATACATAATCCAAAAATTGACATAGTTTTCCATAGCTGACTTGTTTGGTA
>CAIXKO010000721.1 GCA_903919925.1 uncultured Bacteroidota bacterium
GATCAGTTAATCCCCATCCGTTAAGTCAAAGTAGCCAACGGTTAATTACCAGATTACAGGACTGCTGACTCCCCTTAAATTTCTGAAATGATAACAATAATCCGGTCATTATGACCAGGGTTGATTATTTGTAAAACATTTCGGAAAACATGGAAATACTGAAACCGTTGAAATGGGTATCGCATGCGGTGGATGCCTCGCTCTGGGACCACTTCATCCCGGTATCGGAATCCCGTAATTCGATTATCGTAACTCCGGATTTCCCAAAAGCCGTCCAGCCCGATTATCAGTTTAACAATCCATTGCAGATCAATGAAATTATTACTTATGCCAGAACGCGCTTTTCACCGGAAATACGGTTGTTCAAACCCGATGAATGGCGAGGGCAATCCGCCCCTCTTGCGATTGCTTCCAGTGTGGCCGATCCTCTTTATCCGGATGTTGAGGCATTTGCTGACCGGTTGTGGCAGGATGGGAAAAAGGTAAAATTGATTTCCTTCAACGGGCCAGTTGCAGATTACCTCACCGATGACTTAAAACCTGATCCATGTCAAAAATAACCTCATTTATCGTTATCGCCCTTCTTTCTGTTCCTTTCTGCTTTTCCCAAAATGATTTTTCTCAGTGGAGAGGCCCCAACAGAAATGGTATTTATCCGGAAAAGAACCTGCTGACCGAATGGCCGGAAGGGGGGCCGGAATTACTATGGAAATATGATCAGCTGGGATCGGGATTTTCATCGGTTGCCGCAACCACCAACAGGGTTTTTGCTACCGGTACCATCGATAGTATTACTTATGTTTTCAGCTTTGATCCAAAAGGAACCCTATTGTGGAAGAAACCGCTGGGACCCGATTGGATGGGTGAATGGCCAGGAATTTATTCCTCTCCCGTTATCAGTAAAGGGTATGGATTTGTGGTCAATAGTTTGGGCGTTCTGTACTGTTTTAGTACCGAAAATGGCAGTATTTGCTGGTCAAAAGACTTGTTTCGCGAGTTTGACGGACGCCAGATTACCGGCGGTTTTTTAGATAATCTGATCCTCGATGGTGACACCTTGTTTTGCGCCCCGGGAGGCGCGGTAAATAACATCGTTGCCTTGAGCCAGCGCACCGGAAAGCTGATATGGAAGAGCAAGGGCGATACAACTGTCACCGGCTATGGCTCACCGATATTGATTAGGGACAGGGATAAAAAACTCTATGTTTATCAGGATGCAAATTCAATCCGTGCACTGAACACCACGAATGGACAACTTGACTGGAAATATAGCAGGAAAGCCCCTACTCCTAATACACCGTTATACCGTGGAGGACAGCTATTTGCACTCGATGAACAGGGCAGTTTTATGCTCCGTTTAGCAGGCAAAGATGCCGGAGTTCAGCTATCCTGGAAGAATCCGGATTTTTTCTCCTTTCAGGGAGATGCTGTACTAATCAATGATCAGATTTTTGGCAAAGGAAAGGGTAAAAAGTTCTGTTGCATCGATTGGCTTACCGGTCAGGAAATCTATTCGACACCCATAAAGGCGATGGTTGTTATGGTTATTGCGGCTGATGGCCTCCTCTATTGTTATGACTTTAATGGCACTGTTACCCTTCTAAAACCATTGGGTGACCGGTTTGAAACCCGTGGTTCTTTTGCAATTCCGGGAGGAATCGTTGAGCATTGCTCCCACCCGGTTATCCAGGATGGGAAACTATATATCCGGCACGATAACTCCCTGTTCGTTTATAATATCTCCAAAGAAATTTGATAAATTTAAGTCATGAAAAGCAGATCCCTTAAAACCTTAACAGCTGGGTTAAGCTTAATACTCCTGCTGGTTTCATGCCAGATAAAAGTTACCCTTTTAAATCCGGTAACGGTCCCTTTTATTACCGATCATAACCGTATGGTGGTTGATGCAGAGATTCAAAGGAATGATATTAGCTGGCGAAAAGTACGCCTTTGGGTCGATACGGGAAACCCCACATTTTTTATCAGTGAAGCACTTGCGAGTGACCTGGGTATCGATTTATCAGCCACAGAAGATACTGCCTTCAAAAGTCCGGGTCTTTTGGTTACAGCACCCGCAGCTCTTAGGTTTGGAAGCAGGAGAATTAGTCTTGATAGCGTGAAATCGCGGGTGATCTTTCAACCTTTCTGGCTATTCAGCACCATGCATATCGATGCCAACCTGCCTGCCACCGTTTTAAAAAAGTACAACGTCGTTTTCGATTACCCAAAACAAGAGCTAACCCTTGCCGAGCCCGGGGAAGCAAAAGTGACAACACTATTATAAATAAATCAATGAAAGCCTCAACTATTATTTTTGGTTTGTTCGTTTTTACGGCCACCCAATTGTTTTCGCAACAATCCGGCAACCAATTATCTTGGGTTAAAGATACCGGATACATTCAGGTTGACGGAGGAAAACTGTTTTATGAAATGGCCGGCAAAGGTGAAAATATTGTTCTGTTGCACGATGGAATGGTAGACCGGGAAATCTGGGATGAGCAATTTCCGGTGCTGGCAAAAAATTACCGGGTGGTCAGGTACGATCGCCGGACTTACGGTAAATCGTCCGATCCACAGGCACCCTATTCTGATATTGAAGATTTAATCCAACTGTTTATCCAATTAAATATTGACCGGGCCACCGTTTTCGGAATGTCATCCGGTGGCGGATTGGCAATAGACTTTACGTTGAAATACCCGGAGAAAGTATCGGCACTGGTACTGGTGGGAGCAGTGGTAAGCGGATACGGGTATTCTCCCCACATGACCAATCGTGGAGGGCATTTAAAATCCCCGGCTGAACTGGCCGATCCTCAAAAAGCAATAAAATATTTTGTGTGGGACGATCCTTACGAAATCTATTCCGAAAATGTAAAAGCAAAAGAAAAGGTCGAAAAATTGCTTAAAGCAAACCTGCATCCATCGGAGGGTAATTATTTAAAACCTGCCGA
>CAIXKO010000722.1 GCA_903919925.1 uncultured Bacteroidota bacterium
AAGTACCACAGATGGTCGATATTACTACCGTATTTCCGATCACTGCATTCCATTACCACCAGAGGATTTGTTACGCCTGCTAACAGACAAACCTGCATTCAATTGGGAAGCAAAAGCATTGAAGTCGGTTTCAAGATTGAAAATTGATCCGGAAAAACTGAAGAATTTCTTTACTGATATCAGGAATTCCAGCCGTGTGTCAGAGTTTGTAAAACAAAAATCGCCGGATGAACTTTTGGATTATTTTTTAATGGCCGAAGACCAGTTTCTAACTAATCTTGGTGTTCTATGGGTCGGTAAAAGGGAAGATCGGGCAAGACTTTTATACGCGCCTGTTATTCAATTTATTAAGTTCGATCAAAGCCAACATAAGGTAAACAAGATTGTTTGGGATGACTTCTCCTTGAACCCAAAGGAATTGATTGAGGCTGTTTGGACTCAAATACCAGATTGGAAAGAGGGCATTGAAGTTTCTGACGGTTTATTCCGGAAATTCATCCCTGATTATGAGGAAGAGATTATTCGTGAGTTGATTGCCAATGCATTGGTTCACAGGCCATATACAACCAGAGGTGATATCTTTATTAATCTATATCCTGACAGACTGGAAGTGCATAATCCAGGTCTGCTTCCAGTTGGAGTGACACCAGAAAACATTCTGCATAAAACGGTAAGACGGAATGAACATTTGGCAAAAGTCTTTCACGATCTGATTCTAATGGAAAGAGAAGGATCAGGTTTCGATAAAATGTATGAGATTCTCCTATCTAATGGTAAACAGCAGCCGATGGTGGAGGAGGGTGATGACAGGGTAAAAATCACTATCCATAAACGTATCACTAAGAACGAGATAGTCTCTTTAATTAATAGGGTTAATGAACAGTACCAATTAAGGCAGCGTGAGCTCATTTGCCTTGGATTAATAGCCATTAATACTTCATTGTCGGCACTAGAGTTCGCCAGAGTTTTGAATTTGTCTAAGCAAAATGAGATTCGTGAATGGATGGGAAGGCTGCCTGAATTGGAAATCATAAAATCAAAGGGCAAAACAAAGGGAATGGAGTATTACATTAACCCGGTAATACTAAAAAATCTTCGGTTTACTGGTAAGACCACCCTCAAAAAAATTGAAGACCATCGGCTTCGGGAACTTCTTTACCAGGATTTGACGACCTATTCCAATAGTGCTATCAGCGAAATCCACGAAAGAGTTGGTATGGAGATTCCAAGTCGCAGGATTAAATTGCAACTTGATAAAATGGTAGCAACTGAGGAAATCCTGGCTCAAGGGATGAAACGTTGGCGCCGATATTCTATCAACAAAAACAAGTGAAAAAGGGGGGCATTTGTTGATAGATTGTTAATAGGGTCCGTTGATACAAGACGTTAAACGCTTCCAAAGTGTTAATTATCAATAACTTAAAATGCCGGATTCTATTAACCTGAATTATTTCACAAACAGAATTCTAATAGAATAATAAGCGACAGAATTGAATAAAGCCTGGCTGGCAGAAAAAACATTGACTTCAAAAGTGCTTCGTATTTCTGAATTGCGGACGCTTGGTTTCGTGAAAATAAAGTAAATTTGAGAAGGGTATTTAATGCTATAATAAGCGTAAATACCTTCAATTTTAAAACTAAAGTCTATGAATCCCCTGCGCGACTTACTTAAAGCCAAGAGACCTGATCTTTTCAACGCATTGGAAAATGCGTGGCAAATAGCCGAAAAGGATTTCTTTCCATTGATGACTTCATCCGATGAATCGTTGAATTCTTCACTTCATTCAAAAAACCTGGAGAATTATTTAAATAGTATACTCAAACCCTATCTACAACTTTTTGATGAGAAATCGCCCGTTTTTTTATCCCCTCACGAGCTCTATTGCCTGCTTATGGCCATTCTTTTCCATGATAGTGGTAGAATTCTGACCGGAAAAGCACACGGTTACCTTTCAAAACATTACATTCAGCACAACTGGGTTAAATTCTTCATACCAAGTGAGGAGTTGGCTGATGCGATCGGGGATATTTGTGAGTTTCATAAACCTATAGAAAAAAAACCGGATCCGCCGTCTGCCATTATTTTGGATGCCGGAGATGGAGTAGTCCGTGTATGGGAACTTTCAGCCTTCCTGGTTTTAATAGATGAAATGGACACCACTTACCGGCGCCTTAAAACATTATATGCATTGGATCAGGTTAATTATTTATCCGGTAAAGCGGCTTTCCGCAATTATATTAAAAGTGTAACTTATCGTCACTCCGATCAAAGCATCATAGTATCAATTGATAATAAAATTGATACAAATACGGATACTACATCGTTACTGGATTCAGTATTATACAAAAAGAAAGGTACTGAAAAAATCCTGGACTCCAATGATTTTAATGAAGCTTCTAAAACATATGATCTTATTGATTATTTTTGCGCAAGGTACTCCTCCTTTCTAAATCCAATTGATAAAAGAAAAGATGTGATTACAAAAATCAAAAAGGGCTCCGTTACCATCGAAAAGAAATGGGATCCGGTTTTTGAGAAAAAATTGAATTTAGAAATTAAATCGCAAAAATCAAAAGTGAAAATCCTATCTGACAAGAAAAGGTTTGATTTCCTCACAGAAATTCAGAAAACAAAGAAGACTGATCTTAAAGTTAAACTCTTTTATAATTATTTACTATCCGAAACTCCACCGGATCATTTCATTTCTGATCTACAAAAGGTTGCTGATACTAAATGGCCACTATTTGTTGTTCTGCCAGCCATCGTTAAAGCTGTGAATGATTGCTATAAGAATACTAAAGAAATTTTTGAGCCTTTAGCCAGACTGGGTATAAAATGTAAGACTTGGCTCCTTTGCTATAAGGAACATCTATATAATGTTGACGGTAATGAATCATTCGAGCCCATCTTCACCAGTCGCTATTTATCATATGTATTTCAATGCATGTGGAGATTAAGCCAACAGGTATTTGCGAGCAGCTGGTTTTCATACGAAGTTTTGGCTTCATCTGTTTTAGAAGAAGATGTAAACAAAATTAAATTAGCAGTACAACGTATTGATGTTTTATCGCGTCAAAACAAATCCGTTATCTCAATCAATGAATGTTTAATTCATTATGATTCAACAAAGTGGAAGATCTCTTCTTCTACTAAGTTAACATTTTCTCAAATGAATGATATTATTATAAATACTAAAACCCCTTGAAGAAAATTAAATATGGCTGCTATAAAAAAAATTATTCTGGGATATCCGCTTGACTTGCTTCTGAATCGTGCCTGCATATTCACCGATTATGAGAAGTATATCCCCGAAAATTCGATTAAGGTTTTTAAGAAAGAACAAAAAAAGCTTATGGGTGGTATTGAATTACCATCGGAAAAAGCTTTTGGAACAGGGAACATAGTCATCAGGGGAAAGCCCGGAACTGCTAAGTCCACTCTTGCTCTACAAATCGCAGTTTCTGCAGCACAAAAGGGAAATGACGTATCTTCATTTTACATTACACTGGAAGAATCCCCCGAAAGTATAAAAAACAAGTGCGATGTTTTCGGATGGGGTGATACTTGCCATATACTGGAACAACTAACTATTGATGACGACTTAAAAGGGGAAGATGTAGTGTTAAATAAACTACTTAAAACCCCATGTGTGTTGATTTCCACATTAACGCCCAGAAGTATTCATCAAAACAATGAAAGTAAGAATAACCTGTTTAATGACAGATACCAGCAGCTTGAAGCTATTTTGATTGCCGCAAAATCATATAATGACCAGAAAGCTAGGGGAAAAATGGGATTTGTAATTATTGATAGTATAAATGTTTTTGGTGAAGGACTTTTGTTGAGGAGCCAGTTATTCAGACTGTTCGATTTATTCAAGCGCTATAAGATTATTGGAGTGTTTATTGTTGAAGAAGACGAAAAAAGCATTTACCGCACTGATGACAAATTGCAAGGAGAAACTCTTGAGTATATTGCCGATTTAGTGATTTCGCTCACTGTTGGGGAAGATGAAGGTTATTCGCTGCGATATTTCGAGATCATCAAATCACGCTATCAGCACCAGGTTTATGGCAAGCATCCTTTTAAAATTTTCGAAAAGAGAAAAGATGATTCCGGTACATCTTTTCCATTACTTGCTGTCCGGATATTTCCATCACTACATTATCTTGTGTATGCCACCGATATTTCGAAGAATAAGCACCAGGAACCAGAAAACAAAACTGACTATTTTTGCGATCAAGACATCAATTATTATTTGTCAAAAGAGCCTCCGCATGGCAACTCTGTATTGATCGAAGGGACCCGCGATACTTTTAAAACCAGTCTTGCTCATGATTTTCTGATGAATGGTGTGTTATGTGATTACGATTCTCACGTTCTTTTTATCAGATTTCAAGATTATTCCTCCCTTAAGGACAAATTGGAGAGCTTTACCATAACGGAATCTTGTAGAAATGAGATTTACGATTCAGGCAAAAAACCTAAAAACTATAGGTCTTTCATTGAGAATAATGGTAAGCCAAAACCCTTTTGGGGTGAAACTCCGACCAAAGCTTGGGAAGGATTTAACCTCGATAATTGCACTGAAAGAGAGACCCAAAAAAGGTTTTTGTCTTCATATATAAGTACTTTTCAGGACAGAAGTCATAGGTTTACTGAGCTAGTTTATCAAACCGGTTATATTTTACCTGAAGAATTCGTACATATTCTTCTTGAAACTATATTAAATAAACCTAAATGGGAAAAACCGTCCCGTATTGCCATAGAGGAGATCGGACGAATTGGATCAAGTTATCCATTATTATTGAAAAGCAAAACTGCCGGGGGCCTTTTCCTCTCTGCAGTTTTTCACATTATCCGAAACT
>CAIXKO010000723.1 GCA_903919925.1 uncultured Bacteroidota bacterium
ATTGGAATATCAGCATCTTCCAAAGGGACCACTATCACGGTAAAAGATAACGGACCAGGTATCCTTCCGGAAAACCTGAACGAAATATTCACCCCGTTTTTTACAACCAAGGAATCGGGAACGGGCATTGGGTTAAGCTTATCGAAACAAATTATCAGAAACCATGGTGGTACGCTGACAGTTCAATCTAAGGTTTATGAAGAAACCAATTTTACCATTGAGCTACCTTGAATCGTGATATCAAGATTTTTCAAAACTATGGGGTAAAAGTCACATCAAAATGAAAATCGTATTGTATAAGTACATTCAACGACAAAACCTATTCGTTAAAATCATAGTCAATATTAAATAAAAACCGCCACTCCCATTCGGAAATCGCGGTTTCAAGCCTTGATAAAACTTCTGAAAACTTAACCCCGATCAAAATCGGCTTTGGCCCTCGGATTTGGTTTATCAGAAACGGCTTCTTCAACCGGGGGAACTTTCTTCCGATTCTGATCTCCCTCACAATCCTAACTCTTGATTTTGCCAGGCATGACAATCCGGGTATCCTATATATTTATGGTTCAGGATATTCCTCTTTATCCAACAGAGATGGTAATTTGCCCAAGGTTATAACCAATCTCCTCACAATCCCCGGACTGAACTGGCAACCATTTCGTGTCCGATATCCATCCAGTCCGAGGGTTCTTTAAACCTATGACCCTATTGATATGTTCAATTGCCTCCCTAATCCAACCTCAATCAGCTTGTAGCAGGTAGATATCTGGATATCACTCTGGCCTCTCTCAATCCGTGATATGTAGCTTTTCTTGGTACCAGTCTTCTCCGCAAGTTGCTCCTGTGTAATCCTGGCCTCCTGCCTTGCCTCTTTCAACATGACACCCAGGCTGAATGCCAGCGAATCGCCAGAATTACAATTTCTTCGATCGTACCCTGGTTGTTTCATTGATCCAGCCCCCCACCGCGTAATTATCACCGTCGTGAAGCATACGAAAAAAGACCATTTCGTTGTTTGGGAAGTAATTCGAATAGGTGCTTACCATTTTGGCGGCTTCATCGGCCTCATCGGGATCCAGCGATCCTGCCTTGATGAATTTGTCAACGGCCGCCCAGAAAACGGTGGACTGGTCCCATGGATCGCTGAAAACTTCTGAACGGGCATCAATATATATCTTACCGATCAGCAGATAGGGCCTTCCCCAGTTGGGACGGGCATCAATGGCTTTCAGGGCCAATGCACGAGCCTTCTGGTAATTTTTTTGTCGCTGGAAGGTCAGCTGAGCCAGTTCGAAATACATGTCGGCCAGTTCCGTTGATCCTTCGCCGATTTCGATCCCTTTTTGCAGATATTCGGAGGCACGGTCACTCTCCTCGCGGCGCAGGAACAGATAAGCCAGATTATGTGCGGCTTCGGCAGTAGGCTGAAGTGCAAACAGGGCTTCGGATGCTTCGGCGAATATCACGGAATCGGTGCATCCTGTTTTCCGGAGTTGCCTGGTGATCTTGCGGAGCCACTCGATATCCTCTTTAAGTGCAGCAAATTTTGAGGAAAAGAGTTTCGACAGCGCCTCGCAGGTGGCCGCACCCGAATTGGTGAAATAACTCTCAACCTGGTCCCTGGTCAGAATAAAAACCGTATCTTCCGGATGAAGTTTCAGGTTGGCATCCACAATGTCCATACACTTTTCATAATCGTTCATAACGGTTTCCGCATCATTTGCCCCGTCATGGTACAACTGTTGACTGGCCCGCATATAGGAAAGGATAACTTTTGCCGGGCTCTGCGATCCCTGGATGCTGATGGATTCACCCAGGATTTTATAACTGGAAGGGTAATCCTCGCTCCGGTATTTTTGCAGGTCGACACCCTTTTCACCCAGAATATACCCCTTTCCGGCCTTCGCATCATCCCCGAAGTAGAGGATGCGCTGGTCATATACCCATAACAGGGAATCTACAAGTGAGGACTTCTTCCGGGGATCGCTTTCATTTTCGATCCTGGTTTGAAACATAACTGCTCCCCTTATATACAGGTTCTTATACGATGCCGGACAGGTTTGCAGAGCCAGACGCCACCAGTAAATGGCCTCAGTAAAGTTACCCTGTTTGTAAGGCTCAGAGTAGAGCGAATTGTATTTTGCACAGCTTTCAGGATCACTGCCCATTTTGTCGGCCGACTGGGCATTCAGCCCTCCTGCCGTTGCCATCATTAGGATAGCTATCGCCAATATTTTTTTCATAATCAAGCCTCATTTGGTTAACTAACTTTCACTATTACGGCATGAACTTGATCGGGATTTTAAACGAGACGTTGACGTTTTTGTCGCGCTGTTTACCGGGAGTCCAGGCAGGTGATGATTTCACAACATTAATGGCGGCTTCGTCAAGAGCCGGGTCTAGACTCTTTTCGACCGTTACGTCTTCAACCTGACCTGCCGTGTTGACAACGAAGGAAACCTCAACGGTTCCGGTAATCGAGTTCTCCTTCGCCAAGGCAGGGTATTTGACATTTTTTTGTGCCCAGTTGACGAATTTTTTAATGTTGCCACCCTTGAATTTTGGCATTTTCTCAACAACCAGGAATACCTGATTTTCCACTTCATCCTTGTTTCCGATAATCAATTTGGTCACTTCCTCCTCCTTAGCCGGAGAGCTATCCAATACGAATTTTACCGGTATCGAAAAAGACACATTCACCAGCCTGCCCCTTTGCTTGCCAGGATTCCATGCCGGAGCTGATTTTATAACCCGTATCACTTCTGCAGCCAGAAAGGGGTCACTGCTTCTGACCATCTGCAAATCAGTAATCATACCCATGGTATCAACCACAAAGGAAACGTACTCGGTGCCGGTGATCTTCCTGGTTTTGGCCTCCGGGGGATATACTATGTTCGCCTGAACCCATTTCCTGAAATCGTCTATGGTACCGCCCTGAAAGGCTGGCATCTCTTCAACGATCAGAAAAACCTGTTTGCGTTCAGCTACCGCTTGTCCAAGATTCTCAACCGTTACCTGTTCTCTGGCCGGTGCTGAGCCATCCAGAACAAATTTAACCGGTATCGAGAACGATACATTCACCAGTTTGCCCCGCTGCCTGCCAGGGGTCCATAATGGGGCGGAGCACAAGACCCGCATCACCTCCGCATCCAGAATCGGATCCACGCTGCGTATGATTCGCGGATCTGTCACCCTGCCGGTGGTGTCCACAAGGAAAGTTACGTACTCCGTTCCGCTTTTATTCTTCTGCCTGGCTGCCTCCGGGTAGATGATGTTGGATTGCACCCATTTGCGAAAATCATCTATCATTCCACCCTGGAATACAGGCATTTCTTCAACGATCAGAAAAACCGGACTGGCCGTTTTAAGATGGCTTGATGCTCCGGTTTTGGCATCCTCTTTTGTAAGTTCAAATTTTACTGGGATCAAAAACGGAACGTCCACCACTTTCCCTTTGTACTTGCCGGGTGTCCAGTCGGGCGAGCTCCTGACAATCTTCAGCACAACGTCATCGAGGAGTGGATCCACTCCTTTTTTGATTTTGACATTTTTCATTTTGCCCTGCTTATTAACCAGGAATGATACATAAACAGTACCCCCGGTCAGGCCATTTTTAATGGCTTCCTCCGGGAATTTTAGCTTTGACTGAACCCACTCTGGAAAAGCGGTGAATCTGTTGCCTTGGAATACAGGCATTTCATCACAAGCTTTAACCTTCTTTTCTACATCCTGTGGCTGTTCTTCAATAGCCTGAAAGATTTTCATGTCCTTATGTTCCGAAATTGCAGAACCAGAAGCAGCTGGTTCATTCTTGTCCAGTTTGCCCCGCTTAAAAAATTCAAACGTTATGGTCAACGGTACATCCACTACCTTTCCCTTAAACTTGCCGGGATTCCAGTCGGGTGATAAACTTACTGCTTTTAGAACAGCATCATCGAAGGTGGGGTGAAAGCCCTGTTGGAGGCTGACATCCCTAACCTTTCCATTTGAGCTGACGAGATAGGAAACCACTACTCTTCCCGTCAAACTTTTCTCAGGTTCAGGCATGTCGACGTTAAGGTTTTTCATAACCCACTTGTTAAATTCCAAATAGTCGCCCCCCTGGAATTCGGGCATTTCATCGCAAACCTTAATCTTTTCATCGGTTGCCAACGTTACTTCCTTTTGTCCCATTTCTGGGTCCTGCGCTGATGCCGACCAGCCGCTCAGCAGGAACATCCCTGCAAGCAGCGGCACTGCCAGCAGATAAATCCATGTTGCCCGCCTTCTTGTGTTGCTTTTCATTAACATGTTCAGTCTCCTTTTTAAAAATGATTGGTTATTGAATGAATGCATCAGCAAAAGCCGGGGGACAAGAAACTGATGCCGGATGAGCGTTTGGGAATATTCAACTTTATTGTTGCCGGCGGTGGCGGCGTCGGCGAGGTATTCATGGGTGAGACGGAGCCTGCCGGCGAGGAAATGAACGGCCGGATTGTAGAAAAACAGGATGCGTATGGCGAGCAGCAGAATGTTATCGGCACTGTGGAGCTGCCGGGCGTGCACCCGTTCGTGCTCTAAGATGGTGATAGTTTCCTTTTTGTTGGGTTCGAACGGTTCGGGGTAATAAATCGTACTGAAAAAGCTGAAGGCCGGCCACTGCTTGTTGAGTTCAACCACCCGGTAGCGGTCCCAGCGGAAAACTGGCCGCCGGCGTATCCAGAGGTACATGCGGGCACTTTGGGCCAGGAAAGTGAGCACCAATATCCCAATAGCAGAGAAGTAAATCATCCATGGCAAGTTTATGGATGTTGCGGACGGCATGGCGACGATATCACCCACGGGCAGCGGATCGAATGCCATCATCCCGCCTGCAGGGTTTTCAGGATAAGTGAGAATGGTTTCGGAGTGCACGGGGATCCTCACCTGCCAGGGCAGCCAAGGCAGTACTACAGCCAGAGCGGAGCCAGCAAGCAGGAAGAACCTGTTGGCTTGGAAACTTTTGGTGTTCCGGAGGAAGACCTCGAAAAACCCCCAGATGAACAGGAGGAACAAATTCGACAAAAGAATCTCTGGGATATGGTTCATGGCTTCTCTTTTTTGAGGTTTTCCAATTCTGTCATCAACTCGTCCATCTCCGACAACGTAAGTTTTTCCTTCGTTGAAATGAAGGAAACCATCTGCTTCAGGCTACCGTCAAAATAGTTCTCCAGCATTTTCTTCATGGAAAAATGCGAATACTCGTCCTTGCTCACCACGGCAAAATACCGGTGGGTGGTCCCGAAAGCCACATGATCGATAAATCCTTTGGATTCCAGTATCCTGACGATGGTGGAAACAGTGCTGTAGGCAGGTTTCGGCACCGGCAGCGCTGCGATGATATCTTTTACGTATGCAGGCTGTATGTTCCACAATACCTGCATGATCTGTTCCTCGGCTTTTGTTAAATCGCGCATCATATTTTCGTTTTAGTCAAAATTAGAACAAAGAAACCCAACGTCCAACTAAAAGTTTAGTTATTTTAACTAAAGAGTTAGTTGAATTCGCAAATGAGCTGATTTTCCCGATATATGCCATATAGAATGGTTAAATACATGGCCAACGATCCCTTCATTAAAGGCTCCATTTGGTTAGTAATCAACCGCGTTTTGTGGTATCTGGATTTTGTGGCAAACCTGCGCCCGGTGATTCAGCCTGATCCAGGTTGAACCGGGATTTCATTACCTATTTGGGCAGAAGAAACCCATCCACATTGTCCTGTGTGATGACCTGTGTTTCACTCCCAGGGTAAGCGTTCAAAAATGTTTTTGTAAAGCGAACTTTGGCCTTTGGGTTCCATTTGAATTGGTATGCATGCAGACTGCCATCGTACTCCTCCAGGTAATCGATCTCCTGTTGCTCATGGGTGCGCCAGAAATAAGTATTGCACCATTTGCGGTTATAATGGTTGAATTTCATCCGCTCGCTTATCAGGAAGTTCTCCCATAAAGCCCCCGCATCCTGCCGAATTTCAGGAATCTGAAAATTGGAAATCACGGCATTACGAATCCCGTTATCGAAAAAATAGACCTTCTGACTCATTTTGAGTTCATTTCTCAGGTTCCGGGCAAAACTCGGCAAACGGAAGATTACGTACACTTTCTCTAATAGGTTGAGGTAATTTCCGACTGTTTTATGGTCCATTCCAACCAATTGAGCCAGCTCATTCTCCGAAACCTGATTACCTATCTGAAAAGCAAGCGCTTGCAAAAGTTTAATGAGTTTGTCGGGCTTTTTTATTTGCCCCCATTTCAGGATATCCTTGAACAAATAGCTGTCGGAAAGACTTTTTAGCACCTCTCTTTCATTTCCTTCCGAGTTTACAACCTCGGGATAATAACCATATATAAGACGATGGGTGAGCAAGCTCTTTTCCTTGATATACCCGTTGTGTTTAGTCATTTCTCCAAACGATAGCGGAAACAGGTTAAACTCCCACTTCCGGCCGGTTAAAGGCTCATTAACTTCTTCTGCCAGTTCGAAAGAAGAGGAACCTGTTGCAATAACCTGCAATTCCTTAAAATGATCGGTCAGATGCTTCAGCCGGATTCCTATATCTTTAATTCTTTGTGCTTCATCAAGAACAATCAGTTGTTTGCCAGCAAATTGGGCCCGGAATCTGTCGGGCGACCCCTCTTCAAACAAACTCCCTACCTCGGGAATATCAGCATCCAGCCATAGTGTATCAGGTATTCCGGAAATGATTTCACGCAGGAGGGTTGTTTTACCCGTCTGCCTGGCACCCATCAAAATTATTGCCTTACCGGTAAATAGTTTTTCACGGATGAGCAGGCTAAGTAATCTTTCTATCATTTTTTACCTAAATTCGGGAATTCATTCCCAAAATTAGGTAAAATATTGGGAATACAATCCCGAATTTAGGAGTTTTTATTAGGATGGAAGAAGAAAGTTAAAGCCTTGGGGTCAGGTACCGGTTTTCATTTGAAAATCAATCCTTAAGGCACCTCACAGAATAACCCCATTCCTTCCAACTTTCAAAAGGATGGAGAATATCATCATTTGATGTAAGATATCTGGACCAGCCCTTGTTAATTGGAGTTGCAGTAGTTGAAGCCCAGAAATAGGCAAAATCGCGAAGTCCGACAAAATGTGTTCTTCCGCTTGGATCTAAACTCTTACACCCGGCAGCAAGTGCGTTGAATCCACTTTCGCCCCTGACAACTGCGTCAGGTCCATTCCAATGAGTATCTCCATTCTCTTTCATTTTCTCTCCTGCCTGATCATCCAGATAATCTGATAACATCTTCCATTCCTGATGAGATGGCAGATGCCAGCCGGTTGGGCAAATCTTCTGTGCGGCAGACCACTCATATAATCTACCATATATTTTGCAATTGGACGAATCGGAATCGTAACAGAATGAACCTTTGGTTACCTCGTAATTCAGATTCTGTGACATCCACACTTGTGTCCCAATCTGTATCCACTTGTATGTTTGATGGTCGCGTGCGTCCTCAAATAAACCAGATTGTTGGGTTTTGATATCCTGTGCATTTATTCCCAACGGAGCAATCAATAAAGCTAATATAATAGCCAGGTATGTCTTCATATTTCCAGAATGCTAATGTGAGTTAATCCATAAACATGGTATAAAGGCTTTTATATCGTTGTTCCTGGCGATCCCGAAACATAAACCAAACTTGATTGTTGTGAACCTGAACCTTGTCAATGAAGGGATGGTCAGGAATTGGAATCTCCCGTACGATTATTCCGGTATCCAGGTCAAGTTCTTTGAGGGTATAACGGCCAGTCAGGGCTGTTCTCCAAATGGTATAAACTTTCCCGGTTTTGTCATCCACAACAATATCCTGCGTAAAATTAATCACATCAAGATCGTATGCCTTTTTTCCATACTTATCGTAATACCATTTCGTATGAAACAGGGTCGGGACTTTCTTAACTGACCTACCTTTTTCATTGAAAAATTCCAGTTCATTCTTGAAGAAGTTGAAAAGAACCAACTGGTTTTTATAATTGATGATAGGAACACAAACGTTTCTTTGCTTCAGATAGCGCATATTTCCGAATTCATCGTAAACCTGCTTGACTCGCTTAATCGTATCCGTATTCCTTACGATGAAGTAGGTGCTATTGTTATTCAAATCTGATTCTTGAAAAAAAAGCTTATCCTTCAACCTGCTCTTAATTGGAAACAGGTACTTGCCACAATCTTCATATTTGCTTGGATAAATCAGATAGATCTTGTCTTCCTTCAGGAAAATCTGCCAAACCTTTGTTTTAGCAAGGAGTTGAATTTCACCGTAGGTATCTTTGAATAAGTAAATCTTTTTGGGTCTGGGCTCATCCGGGAATTTTACATCCTTACCCATATCATGGAGATTCCTGTAGGAATAGATATAACCTCCAAGGTTTGTCAAATAGATTCTTTGTTTAAGTGAATCATTAGCAGATCTTGCCAGTATCAACAGTCGATTGTTCCAAATCTCATAATCCAACACCTGCAAACTATCTCCTTCCAGGATATTCCGGAATTTATTATTAAACACTGTTACTTCGCCGATGTTCCTTACTTCTGTGATCATAAGGATCTTAATTGGCATTACAACTGTTTCGTCAACTGCATATTGCCGGATACCATAACCCATAAAACTAAAAATCAGGACTGCATGTGGTGCTGGTAATTTAAGTTTGAAATACCCATCGCGATTGGTTATCGTGCCAACCTTTGATCCGGCCAATGAAATATTAACATTGACCAACGGGGACATTCCAACAGAATCGTAAACATATCCTGAGCAGTAAGTGCCATTAACCTGAGAATAGCTTTCTATTGCTATGAATGACAATCCCAAAAGAAATGCAATTAAGTGCTTCATGGCTGAAAATCAATAATCTTTTGGGGTAACCAACATGATGATCGGATTCCCATTCACATTGCTCTTTTCGAGCCTTCGGATAAATTCCAATTGCCGTTCAGGATATTTCAAATCATATTTGGTATTTGGTTGCCAGTATTGTTTAAGCATTACTATATCAAACAGCATATACATCTTTCCATCCGAGGTGGTGCCGATAGGCCAAAAATCAGGACCGCCATCAAAATCATTGACTATCAATGTATTTTTGGGCAAATTCGTGCAAATACCGGTACTCTTATTGAAAAGATGCTGTTTTGTTTGCCCACAATCGCTGGTTTCGAGGAACAGATGTTGATCCGATTCATAAATACGCATTGGCATTACATACTTATCGATCAATTTTCGATATCCGGGCGTAATTGGCGTAATTGGTAAAACCTTCGGCAATCGGTGTTTTCCCAAATTAAGGTAATATCTCGGGGTAACCTTTAAATCATGGCTTATCCTATAAACCGTATCACAGAGTCCATCCCAGACGGTGGCACTGTCACGGTAAACATAGGTGCGGGTGTTCTGAACACTCAGATTTTCGAGGTTCTTGACGGTTTCCTCACCGACCATTAGTAACTTGTACATGGGATTGCCTTCTTTGTCATTGATCACCACACGAAAACCATTAGAAAGTCCGACCATCCGTGAAGAAAAGAGATTTAATACCAGGTCTCTGCTGAACACAGATGCGTACAACCCCGAAGATACTTTTTGCTCACGGATCAGGTCCCCGTTTAACTGAAAGTGCATCACTTTCCCAAGCCTATCGAAGATGAAGAATGTTTCACCATTGGGATCAAAGTCAAAACCTGCTACCTCGGCATATTGCCCAAGTTCTTTCCCTTTTCCCGAGATGGAATTGAGAAATTTCCCTTCCCTGTCAAAGCGTAAAAACGCCTTATCAGCAATAACGATGTTGTCTCCATTAGTCGCAATAAGATGCCCAGGCCCACCAATCCTGCATTTGTCCTTAGTTTCCAGGAATATGTATTCAACCTCCTCAGCTATGTCCTTTAGAAACACAGTACTTTTACCTGTTAATACCTTCCCCACTTGTATGGGTTGCAGGTCCTGTGCAGATAAAAAAAGAGAAAGGACCGAAAAAAGAAAAATCGTAACAATCTGAATTCTAACTATTTTAGGCATATTAAAAGCTTGATTTCAAATTGCTAAGTTTATTGAAAGATAAAATAAAATTTGGGGGATGGTCAAAGTTATGAAAAGCTGTATATAAAGTTCCATAAAGTCGGCTATATATTATTACCAATCAAACTGTCAACCATTTTGGGTCCTATCCCTAATTCTGATTGAGTTGTTTCGATACCTCTTCCCCTCTTCTGCCACACAAGCGAAAGCACACCCGCAATAACTTTTTTCGTTTTCCCTTGTCTATCTTTTGTCAACACCTTTTCGGCCGAGTTATGCCTGTGCCTGAACCACTACTACAAATTGAGTATTTCCAGCAGGTGATGATGCTGGCGAACAAACATAAGTGGGTTTAACCTTTTAACCGAAATCAAAGAAATACAAACCAGGAAAATGGCAATTATTTATTAACAGTCAGAAATTCATTAGATTATGCACAAAATTCAATTTTTACAATTTTTCTTGATAATAGTACTTGTTGCTTCTTGCAAAAAAGACACCATCGTCAACAGTGGTCAATCTTCAGTTCTGGAAGTACACGACCTGCTGGGTCAAACCAGCAATAAATTCTATGAACTGGCTAATCAGGCAAATAGTGATCCCTTTAAGGCACTTATGCTGACCAAAGATTGGGTGGCCACTCAAAAGAGTGTGGAAGGTGCTGTTCTGCTGGATAGTACCTGTTTGCGTATTTTGATGAAATCCGGAAGGCGGACCACTTTTCAGATGAATCTGACCGACAAAGATGGCTTTAGTCTATATCGTGGAAGCAAAGCCGGAAGTTCAGGCATACTGAAAAATCTTAGCGCAAGCGGTTGCACGAACATCATGAAAAACAAAAAGGTGCTGATTTACGCACCAGCTTACAGTCAGTTATATGCGGAAGGTGAAATGCAGCCTCTCCTAGACTTGTTCAGCCACGCCGGAAGCGATTTTGAAGTTACCGTGCTGAAAGATAAGCAATGCACGTTGGGGGTAATCAAATCATTCGGCGATTATGGACTGGTGATCATTGATACTCATGGAAGGGAGGATGGATTTATGATTGGCACCAAAGTTAAGTTCTCAACACCTCCAAAGGATACTCTGGAAATAAAGGCGGCTATTATACAGCAAGCCGGACAGGATTTTTACGATCTGTTACGCAGTAAGGATGATCAGGTAGAGCAGGGATCCTCCTTTAAGGTTTTAACCGGTTACGGTGATTACAGGTATGGACTGCCTGAAATCCACGAAATGGATTTTTATGTCACTACAACGTATATTAATTCACTTGCCTCGTGGAGTGGAACCATAATTCTCGGGAATATGTGTTATTCGGGCGCCAATAGGTTTGCCGGCCACCCTGAGTATTTCTACGCTCCGCCGATAAGATCTGCGTTTATGAACCGGGATGTTATCAGTTATTACGGTTATACTAAGGACAGCGATTACTCAGAGGGGGTAACTGATTCCCTTTCAAAACAAATGGAGTACCTGCTCGTGAAATCCTTTTTGGTTGACGGTGACAGCACCGGAGTAGCGCACCTTAAGCCGGATAACACGGAGTATGAGGACTATCTGAACCCGCAGCTCAAATTCAAGCATTTTAATAAAGACAATTACTGTTTTCATGATTGTGTAAGTGTTTTTACCGATAACCGCGATGGGATAATTTATAAAGCAGTATGCATAGGCAAACAGAGCTGGATGGCTGAGAATCTGAGATACAATGCCCCGGGAAGCAGGTTTTATGACGACAACGTTGCGAACGGACCGGTTTATGGAAAACTGTATGATTGGAATACTGTTATGAATGGGGCTGCAACCAGTACTGCAAATCCAAGCGGGGTGCAGGGAATCTGCCCAAAGGGATGGCACCTTCCCAGTCAGGCGGAGTGGCAGCAAATGGCAGATTTTATCGGTGGAAGTGCAGTTGCCGGAAAAGCAATGAAATCAACCAGCGGATGGGACCCAAAAGGCAACGGAACCAATACCAGCGGGTTTAGCGCAATTGGAGCCGGTTATTGGGATTGGGGGCTTAAATCCTATGCTAATCTTGGGAAAATAACCATGTATTGGACTAGCGAAGAGTTCGATCCCGAGTGGAGAGCCTATTATCTGATCATGAATGGTGCTTATGACAATATTACCCTGACTTATTCCTATAAAAGCACCGGGATGTCGGTCAGGTGCGTGAAAAATAATTAACATAACTATCGGCGGCTCCCAATAAGATGTCGGACTGGTTAACCATAAAGATCCGCATTTAGTTTTCGATGGGAATTTCAAGCCTTTCAATAATCCGAATAATCAGTTGGATACAAAAGGCTCATATCGATATGCGAAACGGTATTCAGATACTTAGGAATAGCTTTTAACTCCTTCCACTCAGCTGAATTTGAAAAGGCATCCCAATGTTCCTTACGGCTTGCTTCGTCGGAAAAGCTGATCATGTAAATAAGGTTTGGCATATTGGATCCTGAAATAACGCGGGCATAAAATACCGCGTTGAATTTCAGACGTTCAAAGAGTTTGATTTCTCCACCGGCATTAAACATATC
>CAIXKO010000724.1 GCA_903919925.1 uncultured Bacteroidota bacterium
AACAACCGACAAGCCCAACTGGGATGGCAATTATACGCTCAGCTATAATCATCAGGCCACTGTTGTCGGATTTGCCTCCAGCAATCGGCCTGAGTTACTGATGCCCTATATACAGCAGCGTTATGATTGGGAACCGGAAGGACGGCGGAGGGCCCGGCGGGGGGATATAAATTTTGTTACCGGCAACCGATGGGGCAATAAGTTTAAAGATGGTATACCCGGCATTTTTGACCCGATAACCCAGGCACCCTGGGGGAATTCGGCCTCCGAGGACCTTTATATGGGCATGCTTGCAGGATCAGTATGGGGGGCGATCCCGCTGATGTGGTATTGTAATTATACACAGGACCTTAACTATCTGAAAACGACTGCTTATCCATACCTGAAGGGCATCGTCGATTTCTGGGAGAATTACCTGGTAAAGGAGGACGGGAAGTGGGTTATAAAATATACAGCCTATAATGAGTGGGCCAGCAATGACAATTCAAACACCGCCCTTGATAATGCTTTTGTAAAGGAGTTGTTCAAGAACATGATACGGTATAGCATTGACCTTAATACTGATGCTGCCCGGCGTACTCTTTGGCAGGATATCGTGAAAAATATGGTGGACCTGCCAAAGGGAAACTGGAACGGACAGTTTGTTTTCAAGGTTTGTAACGAAGAAATGCTCAAAGAGGGCTCATGGCCAGGGCTGGCCTTATTGGCCGGCCATACGACCGCAGTGACTATGAGTTCCGAAAACGACCTGGTCAAACGCTTTGTCTATACCCTGGATGCTTATAATTCATGGGAAACCAGCCCTAACGCACCCGGGTTCCTTTGGGTTTCGGCCGTTAAGGGTGGCTATCCGGCTCAAAGTCTTCTTGACCGGTTCCAGAATCTTCTCAGTAAAAACATGAGGCGGAACTTTACGGTTCCAAAAGGTGGCCACGGCACCGAGAGTGTTGCCAACCTGGAGTATTTGAATTCCTGTATGCTGCAAAGTCAGGAGGGGTTTTTACGGCTCTTTCCCGCCTGGCCGAAACAGGAGGCAAAATTTGTCAGACTCAGAGCCATCGGCGCTTTTCTGGTATCCGCCAAATTGGCCAAAGGAGAGGTTGCCGATATAGAAATTTTCAGTGAAAAAGGAAAAGAGTGCACCGTATTGAATCCGTGGCCGGGCAAATCGTTGTCCATTCTGGATTCAAATGGCAAGCAGGTTGACCATTCCACATCCGGCGATAAAATAATTTTTCCAACCAAATCAGGTGAATCCTATATAATGAAGAACAGCGGGATTTCCGTTAGTCTTCCTGCGAATCCGGATGATAAAACATCCGTGAGAATGGGGAATCAGGTATGGATGGCAAAAGATCTTGACATCAGTTTTTTCAGGAATGGTGACCCGATTCCTGAAATGAAAACGATTGATGAATGGATCAAAGCCGGCGCGGATAAAAAACCAGCCTGGTGCTATTATGAAAACAACTCTGGAGCCGGTGCCCTACGGGGTAAATTATATAACGGTTTTGCGATGATGGATCCCAGGGGGGTGGCTCCTGAAGGTTACCATGTGGCAACTGATTTCGATTGGGTTCAGTTGGCGTCTTATCTGGGCGGAAGAGACACGGCGGGTCTGGAATTAAAAAATGCTAAGAGCTTCGGTGCATTGATGGGCGGTTATCGAAACAGTGACGGGAAATTCTATGGAATGAACGTGAATGGATACTGGTGGAGTTCAACAGTTCTGTTTCAGGATGTTTTTTGGAATCTCGTACTGAATCACAAAAACAGTGTTGTTTTCCGGAACTATTCAAAACAGGCGGAT
>CAIXKO010000725.1 GCA_903919925.1 uncultured Bacteroidota bacterium
CTGATGGATGTAAATACCGGCGTGACACTTACTCAGGCTGACAATACAGGCATGGTATTGTCGGCCATGGATTCACCTCTGCTGAGTTTTGGAGAACCGGGCTTGTGGAAGTTCTCGATATTCTATGTTCCAAAAACACCAACTGTTTTTGTCAATCTTTACAACAATATGTGGAACACCAACTTCCCGCTTTGGCAGGAAGGATCATGGACAGAACGGGTGCGAATCTGGCCAAAACCAAAGAATGAGCAAACGGTTGCCAACATGACAACCAAATCGTGGGAAGCCCGTTTACCATTATTGGTGGGATCTGCAGAGGGGGAAGCCGGAAATTTAAAAGCTAAAAATCAAGGGCTGACACTTTCCCGTGAAGGGATTCTGGTGACTGCATTTGGTGCAAATCCCGACGGCGATGGAACTATTTTGCGCTTGTGGGAGCAAGCCGGAATCTCAGGTCCCTGCACGGTGAAATTTCCTGAGGGCGTAAAAATCGTACATGCTCAACCAGTAAACTTACGTGGCGAAAAACAAGGTGTTCCCATTGACCTGAAAAATGGTGAATTTACTTTTGAATTGAAAAAATATGCTCCGGCTAGTTTTATTTTAAAGTTGGCAACTCTAAGTGACGATCCGGAAGTTGTCTTTAATAATCCTCCGGAGGAGGCAAAACCCGGAGCACTATGGATGTGGATGGGATCCAATATCACAAAGGAGGGAATCACCAAAGACCTTGAAGCGCTGAAAAAGGCTGGATTCAGCCGGACAACGATGTTTAGCCTTGCTGACGTTACTACGGATGTTCCCGCGGAAATTTCCAATCGTCCCGGACCTGAAATAATATCATGGACCGAGCCGTGGTGGAAGATGGTGAGGTTCGCAGCTGAGGAATCGAAAAGACTGGACATGGATTTCGGTATGTTCAATTGTCCTGGATATGAAACGAGTGGAGGAGTATGGATCACTCCGGAACTCTCGATGCAGGATCTCTGCTGGTCAGAGCAGAATGCCACAGGAGGGAAAAAGGTGGTGCTCCTGCTTGAAAAACCTGAGGTTGACGCTAAAGCCAACCATCCTTTCAACCAGTATAACAGGGAAACAGGTAAAGAGGAAACTCCCGTAATTGAAGCCAGGAAGACTTATTACCAGGATGCAGCTGTTGTTGCAGTTCCGCTAAAAGGTGATATCACTGCCGGAGATGTCATTGATCTTACCGGTAAAATGCTGTCCGACGGAACACTGATGTGGGATGCGCCAGCAGGTGATTGGACGGTTTACAGGTTCGGTCATACAACAAAAGGATCACTGATATTTCCGGCACAGTGGCAGGCCACAGGTTTAGAATGTGACAAGATGAGTAGGGAAGCAGTTGAATTCCACATGGACCATATTATCGGTGAGATCAGGAAACATCTTGGGAATCTGGTTGGTACCGGATTCACCCATGTGCATTTCGATAGTTACGAAGCTGGTTTACCCGGATGGACCCCGAAGATGCCTGAAGAGTTCAGCAGCAGGAGGGGTTATGATATCAGGCTATGGCTTCCCATCTTTGCGGGAAGAAAGGTAGGAACAACGGAGGATTCCCTTAAGTTCAGAAACGATTTTCAGCGGACTGTGAAGGATCTGTACCGTGATGTGTATTTCACAACGATCTCCAAAAAACTTGCGGATGCCGGGTTGACTTTCCTTTCAGAGCCTTATGGCGGACCCTGGGACAATAACGAGATCATGCCTCTTGTGCATAAGGTGATGGTTGAATTCTGGACCGACAGAGGTGTATTTACCCCTTTCGAACTGGAACCTGCTGTTGCCGCATTGAGAAAGGCTGGAAAGAACATTATCGACGCTGAGGCTATGACTGGTCAGCCGGGATACAGTAAATGGTCGGAGTATCCGGCCTGGCTCAAACCGATTGCCGATGCCGCCTATTGTGCCGGTGCCAACAGGTTCGTAATTCACCGGTACACGCATCAGCCTTTTGCCGACAAATACAAGCCGGGCGTTACCATGGGCCTTTGGGGAACGCATTTCGACCGAACCCAAACCTGGTGGGAACCCGCCAAAGCTATGTTCGTTTACTGGCAGAGATGCCAGGCTCTTCTTCAATGGGGAAGAATTGATGAAACCGAAAATGACTTCGCTGTATCCGATACCACAGGGGGGATAAAACCGGGTCACATACGCCGGAAAATGGGCAATACCAACATCTTCTTTGTAGCAAACACCTCCCACAATAGGGGAAACGCTTCATGCAGTTTCAGGATAACCGGAATGCAACCTGAACTTTGGGATCCGGTTAAGGGGACAATGCGGAAGCTTTATGTTTATAGTGATTCGGGAAGCAGAACTTCAATCCCGCTTAAGTTTGACGATGCCCAAAGCTTTTTCATTGTTTTTAGGGAAAAAGGGAAAAGCAGAGGGGCGGAAGGAAGCAATTTTCCTGATGCAAAGAAGGTTGCGGAGATTAAAGGCCCGTGGAAAGTGTCATTTGATCCGAAATGGGGCGGACCTGGTGAACCGGTTTTATTCGATAACCTTGAAGACTGGACGCTTCGGCCTGAGAAGGGAATAAAATATTACAGTGGTACCGCTACCTACAGAACAGAGTTCGATGTACCATTAAAAGAAGGCAAAGGGGAATCCATTATGATCGACCTGGGCACTGTAAAGCATATTGCAAAAGTCAGATTGAATGGCGTAAACCTGGGTGTAATCTGGACAGCCCCATGGAATGTGGAAGTATCTCAGAAAC
>CAIXKO010000726.1 GCA_903919925.1 uncultured Bacteroidota bacterium
AAAATTAATCGCAAATTGCATATATATTCCGATACAAACGGAGTTACCCAAAAAAATGAAATATCAGGAAAATAAGCCGGATTCCGCATCCCGGCTTGCATCCGAATCCAATTTGCGCCGAAATGCAGAAGCACAACTTCTATCTAAACAGCAAAATGCCCTATTAAACCCTCAACCCTTCAACTCTTCAACCCCTCAACCCATCGACCTCTCAACTCTTCAACCGCTCAACTCTTCAACCCCTCCACTTTCGGATACCGATACACAAAAACTCATTCACGAGCTGCAGGTTCATCAAATTGAACTGGAGATGCAAAATGAAGAGTTAATGCTGACCATTGAGCAAGCCGAAATTGCAAAAACAAAACTGGAAGTAATTGCTGAAATATATGCTGAACTATATGATTTTGGACCGTTGGGCTTTTTCACGCTCTCCAAAACGGGTATCATATCGGAATTAAACTTAAGCGGGGCAGAGATTCTTGGCAATGAACGCTTAAAAATAACCAACAGTCCTTTCGTCCATTTTGTTTCCACCTATGACAAACCGATATTCAATCGGTTCCTCGATAAAGTATTCAGCAGTAAAGGAAAAGAAAACTGCGAGTTGCAGCTGACAACGGATGCAGGGATACTCTCATACGTCTATCTTTCCGGAAAAGCCATTGAAAACAATAAAGAATGCCTGATTACCGCTTTCGATATCAGCAAAAGCAGGCAGGGACAGGAAAGGGCCAGGCAATCTGCAATGATCTCCTTGTTGCTCAACTCCATACCCGATCTTGTCTTTTATAAAGACACGGAAGGAATATATCTTGGATGTAACCCCAAATTTGCTGAATTCGTTGGCAAATCAATGGATGACATTACCGGTAAAACTGATTTTGATCTGTTTGATAAAGAGGTTGCTGCATTTTTCAGGCACCATGATACTGAAATGCTGAAACAGAAAAAACCCCTGCACAATGAAGAATGGGTTACCTGGTCCGATGGAAGAAAGGTTTTACTGGATACGTTTAAAGCACCCTTTTGTGATGCAAACGGAATACTGATCGGTATCCTTGGAGTTAGCCGAGACATTACGGAAAGGCAAGCGGCAGAAATCAAGATTAAAGAAAATGAAGTAAAGTTCAACAGTATTTTCAACAACAGTCCTTCGCTGATGGTATTGGCGAATGCAACCGACAAACGGGTTGTTGAAATCAATGATTCTTTCCTCCAAAAAACCGGTTTGCTCCGAGAGGATGTCATTGGCAAAACTATAGGCGAGGTACCTGCATTTCCTATACCAAATGAACAGCAAAGGATTTCACAGGTACTGGATGAGAAAGGACGGATTTCAGGAATGGAGCTGCAGTTAAAAGCGAAAAGCGGAGATATCATTTATGGCGTGTTCTCCAGGGAGCCTATTGACATAATGGGAAGACCGTATTTTATCACTTCAATAACAGATATCACCGATCTCAAAAAGGCGGAAAATAAACTCCACGAGAGCGAGATGCGGTTTGCAAAGCTCGAGGAACACAGCAGGGTGATGACCTGGGAAGTAGATGCTGCAGGCCTTTTTACTTTTATCAGTCCGGTTGTAACAGCCATTCTGGGCTACAAACCGGACGAGATTATCGGTAAAAAACATTTCTACGACCTGCATCCTGAGGAAGAACGTGAACCGTTTAAGGAAGCAGCTTTCAAGGTATTCGAAAATAAAGAAAGTTTCATTAACCTCGAGTACAAGGCAGAAGCAAAAAACGGAAGTATGTTGTGGGTCTCAACCAATGGGATCCCTATAATGGACAGGATTGGCAGGCTTACCGGATATCGCGGTTCGGACACTGATATCACGGAGCGCAAAATCGTGGAGTTACAAATTCTGCTTAAAAATGAAGAACTCCAAAGGCTTAATGCCGAAAAAGATAAATTCTTCTCCATCATCGCCCACGACCTGCGCAGCCCATTCAATGGATTCCTTGGCCTGACAGAATTGATGGCTGACCCATTATCAACCCTGACAAAGGAAGAGAACCAGAAAATTTCACTAAGTCTGAAAAAATCAGCCGCCAACCTTTTCCGTCTGCTAGAAAACCTGCTTCAATGGTCGAGGATGCAGCAAGGATTAATTCCTTTCCATCCGGAAACCGTTCTGTTGCTCCCAATAGTTGCAGGAAGCCTTTCGATAATACAGGAGACAGCCAAAAACAAAAACATTGAAATCACCTACGATATTCCGGAGGAGCTAACCATTACCGCCGATATAAATATGCTGTTGACCGTTTTCCGGAACTTGGTTTCAAATGCTTTAAAATTCACTCCCAAGGGCGGAAAAATTAATATATCTGCCATAACCTCAGGCAGCACTGTTGAGATTTCCGTTAAAGATTCCGGCATTGGCATGGGTCCCGAAATGGTTAACGTTCTTTTCCAGATCGATGCTAAAATCGGAAGGCTTGGCACAGAAGGCGAGCCCAGCAGCGGTCTTGGACTACTTTTATGCAAGGATTTCGTTGAGAAACACAACGGGCAGATACGTGTGGAAAGCGTGGTGGGAAAAGGTTCTGTTTTTCATTTTACTATCCCGGGAATCAGTCGACCAGAGGAAACAATCGTTAGTAGCAATTTAATCAAAGAACATCAGGACAAGGAGCAGGTTCAAAGCCTGAAAATATTGATTGTGGAGGACGATCTGGTGTCTGGAAAATTTCTCACCATTGCAATTAAGATACTGAGCCGCGATGTATTAAGAGTTAAATCGGGCGAGGAAGCGGTGAAAGTTTGCCTTGAAAATCCCGATATTGATTTGGTTCTTATGGATGTTGCGCTTCCCTTAATGGACGGATACGACGCCACCCGCGAGATCAGAAAATTCAACACGGATGTGGTTATAATTGCCCAAACAGGCTATGCACGGCCCAAAGAGAGGGAATTGGCCCTTGCTGCAGGGTGTAATGATTATATCGCGAAACCGCTGAATCAATACCTGGTGCGGGAAATGATTTATAAACATTTTTCAACCCTGTAAACGATGCCGATCGGTTTCACTCACCCGGAGCAACCTCCCCATTCATCCAGGCCTTGAATGCGGTAGCTTTGGCGCGGCT
>CAIXKO010000727.1 GCA_903919925.1 uncultured Bacteroidota bacterium
CCCCCGGTGATATGCACCCAGGAAGCAGATTCCGCAGTAACTGTTGCGGTCCAGGTCATGGTGCCCACACCGGTATTGGATACTGCAAAAGAAGTTGCACCTCCCCCAAAAACCATGTCGAATGTCTCCGGTTTTACGGTTAGCTCTGGACTTGTTACGGGAGTTCGATACCTGAATGATATAGTTTAACCTGCGGTTCCGATATCGGTTATTTCTATTCCACCGGGTGTTCCGTTGCTCAGAAAACAATCGGCAGCATTAAAACTCACCCGGCCCGAACCGGCAGAGAAAAATGCCTGAGATATGTTACCGTTGTCGGTTGTGGATTCACCCGGTTTTCCACCAGGCCGGAAAACATATATTTCATCAACCGGCCCGTTTTCATTACCGTTAGCCAGTGTATTTACCCGGTAAATAATTAGCCCTGATCCGGGCAATCCGGATTCAAATAACCCGGATTGACTCCGGTACTCTAAAACGAAAAACTCAGTTGTGCTGTTTGGTGAGGCAATTTTATATGCTGCAAAAGGATTGGTGGATAAGGGTTCCAAAGAATAAGTTCCGGGTGTGGAGATTTCCGGTATACTAGTGAGCCATTGACCATATTTAAGTTTTGTGTATACATCCTGATGCTGAGGCGGATTGGCATTGAGGGACATGATGTCCCACTGGCCCACCGGGTTAATATTTCTGTTGTAATACCGGTAAAGATCAGGATAGCTGATGGAATGACTCATTTCATGGCATAAAACGCTAACTCCTAATACACTGGAAATTTGAAAATTGTAATTCCATACCCGGCAACCGGCAATCGAGACATCAAAGAGATACAAAGCGCACATGTGGGGCCACAGTAAATCGCCCCAGGCCCCCACACCACCTTTAACTATAAAGCAAATATTATCGATCTGCTTGTTGCCATCATTATCGAAATTGAGCCCGGAAGCCTCTATTTCTGATTTTAAGGCATTAACAGCCTCTTTAAGTAAAACCATCTCACGCTCGCGTGCTTCTGCATCAGTCTGATATCCAATAGGATTGGTAGATGCGTTATACTTGCAGTAGTAGTTTCTGGGATTTGCATCCTGATAGGAAACCACGACTCCATTATTGGCACCGGGATAAAATGAAGTGGTAACGGACAACTGGTCACCGGAAACCTCTTTGAAATACTCATCCATTGAAACATCGCCTGATCCATTAAATGCGGAATTGAAAGCAGATAATGAATTAGAAAACTCTTGTTGGTCACTAAATCTGATGAAGATTGCAATGTTGTTAATGCTTCCGGTGGTAGCAACTCCGGATGTGCCCTTCAGCTTTGGTATCTGAAACTTACTTTTGCTCAGGCTGAGAATTTCCTTTGGATCGAGGTTCAGGCCCGGCTGCAAACCAACGGCAGCCGGGTTTACCATACCTGCGATCCATGAGGTAGCTACTAACCGGGTACCCGATTTGGCAGCATAAACATAATATCCTGTTTCCGGATTCTGAATAATCGTATAATCGTTGGCGTCCTGAAGCCAGCTATGAAACTCATCGCCTGTTGCGTAGCACTTGAGCGTAGTGCCATCGGGCTGTTTTAGTGTTTGAGGAACTTTTGTTAAGTAAGCAGCCTGAAGAGGCACTTGAATAATCGACAAAACCACCAAAACGGCAACAAGCAATTTTCTCATCTTTATTTATTTTTTAACCAGCCTCCCCTGGGTTCTGTTAACCCCTGTCAGCTGATATAAGTAAATTCCGCTTTTCAGAACTTTAAGATCGGTGAAATGGATTTTATTTTGACCTGCAGCAGAATCAAAAACTCTTGAAAGAAGCTGGCGGCCGTTAAGGTCATAAACTGACAAAGTGATGCTACCAGCCTGATTAGAATAACCTTCGATCCAGATATCGTTTGTAACAGGATTAGGCCAGATATGAAAAGAAGCATCGGGATTAATATTGTCTATCCCGCTTCCTCCGGTAACTTTTAAGGTAAGCTGTCTGGTATTGCTGATCCCGTTCCAGTCGGCAACTTTTAGTGGCAAAATGTATGTGCCTGATTGAGTTGGCGTTCCATGCAAGTCACCATTCGAACCCAGGCTCAGCCATGAAGGCCAA
>CAIXKO010000728.1 GCA_903919925.1 uncultured Bacteroidota bacterium
AATCCGGAAGCTTATCGGATGTCGGATACTTTTGATGCCTATCAAATCATTAATCTCCAGATAACTAAGTATTTCAAAACCTGGGAAGTTTATGGTGGCGTTGAAAACCTCACCGATTTCCGCCAGATGCATGCCGTTATCGGAGGCGATCAACCCTTTGGAGAGTATTTCGATTCTTCCATGATCTGGGGACCGTTGCATGGGCGCAAAGTTTTCATTGGCTTCCGTTATCGGATAGCGAGAGCTGTGGAGTAGTGGTTTAAGAATGGCAGGCGGATGAAGAATGGCACGCGAATGACGCGGATCCCTTCGGGAACGCGGATTGGCGCGGATTTTTTTTATGAATAAGAGCAAAATTGGAGGGCGGGCAATTGAATGAACTTGCGCAAAAACCGTACCTTTTCTTAGAAGCATACTACTTTGATGCGTATTTGAAAACCGCACTTGTATTCTTGTTCCGCAATTCAAAATAGATCCGCGCCAATTCGCCCTCCCGCAGGGATCCGCGTCATCCGCGTGCCATTCTTCATCTACCTCCTGCCATTCTACGTCATCCACGTGCCATTCTTCATCTACCTCCTGCCATCCTTCGTCATCCGCGTGCCATTCTTTAGCGAGCCTTAATCTTTTTCCCCTTTTTTTGCTATTTGTATATTTATGCATATATTTGCATCGTAATCGTAATAATATACAAATGGACCGTTTAACCCGACAGGAAACCATCATGCTGATCCTTCGCGATCAGTGGATCCGTAATCAGGAAGAGCTTCAAAAAGCATTGGAAGGTAAAGGCTTTGATGTGACACAAGCCACACTATCACGCGATTTACGTCAAATTCATGTGATGAAAATACTGGATACTGTTAGAGGTTCCAGGTATGTTCTGCCCGAAGATAAGGATATGAGGGAGGCAATAACCCGCCTGCCTGATCATCTTGACGGAGTCCTTACCATCGAGTTTTCCGGCCAGTTTGGTGTGGTCCGTACTTTACCCGGCTTCGCCAACGGAGTAGCTTTTACCTTGGATTATCAGCAGATTCCTGAATTGATGGGGACAATCGCCGGCGATGATACCATCCTGATAATCATGAAGGAAGGGGTATCAAAAAATCTTATGGCTGGAATTCTCAGTAGCCGGTTTCCGGGAATTTCGCAAAAAATCATGTTCTGAACTATCAACCGAATAATTATACATAATCATGACAAATTCAATGAAGAAAAAGGTTGTATTGGCCTATAGCGGAGGTTTAGATACTTCGGTAATCCTGAAATGGCTGATCAATAAAGGTTACCAGGTTATCTGCTATGTGGCCGATGTGGGACAGAATGAAAATTTCAGGGAGGTGGAGGCAAAAGCAATTTCCCTCGGTGCGTCAAAAGTTTTTGTGGAGGACCTGAAAAGTGAACTGGTGGTCGATTATATATTCCCGGCTTTGCGGGGAAATGCACTGTATGAAGGCCGTTATTTGCTCGGAACTGCTATTGCCCGCCCGCTGATTGCCAAGCGTCAGGTGGAAATAGCAAAAAAAGAGGGGTGCACTTACCTCGCTCACGGAGCAACTGGAAAAGGAAATGATCAGGTGCGTTTTGAGTTTGCTTACTATGCGCTTTTTCCCGAAGCAAAAATTATCGCTCCCTGGAAGGACCCCGAGTTTCTTAATGAATTCAAGGGCCGTACGGATATGATCCGCTACGCTGAGCTTTATAATATCCCGATTAAGCAAACCGTGGCAAAAAGCTACAGCGAGGATGAAAACCTGATGCACATCAGCCATGAGGCCGGAATTTTGGAAAGCCCGTCCGATCGTTGCCCCGAGCATGTTTATTCCAAAACTTTGTCGCCCATGCAGGCACCTGACAAGGAAACCCTCGTGGAGATTGAATTTTTGAATGGTACACCGATCAGAATTAAGAACCTCGATGATTGCATTGAAAAAGTGGAGCCGATGGAGCTGTTTACTTATGCCAATCATATTGCCGGGGTTAATGGTATTGGCCGGATCGATATCGTTGAAAACCGGTTTATCGGAATAAAATCACGGGGAATATATGAAACTCCCGGTGGATTCCTTCTTTGGGTTGCCCATCGCGATCTGGAAGGTATAGCCATGGATAAAGAAGTTATGCACCTCAGGGATATGCTGATACCTAAATTTTCGGAATTAATTTATAACGGATTATGGTTTTCCCCGGAGATGGATTTCCTGATGGCCGCTTTCAATAAAAGCCAGGAACAGATCACCGGAACCGTTGTGGTATCGCTGTATAAAGGCAATGCAATGCCCGTTTACCGTGAATCCCCGGTAAGTTTGTATGATCAGAATCTTTCCTCCATGGATGTGGAAGGCGGTTTTGATGCCACAGATAGCAGGGGCTTCATTAATATTAACGCCATCCGTCTGAAAGCTCATTACCTGGTTCTGCGCAAAAAGCAGCCTTACCAATGGCGTCCCGGCATTCTAAAATAGGTTGCCTAAACATTTTTTATTATGAAGATTTGGCAAACTGCTGACTCCCTGGATGCCAGGGTCGAAGCTTTTACGATAGGCAATGATCCGGTTCTTGATCAGCAACTGATTCCTTTCGATTGTGTGGCAACCATCGCCCATGTTACCATGCTGGGCGATATCGGAATACTCGATCCAACTGAAACGGAGAATCTGATTAAGGCATTGAATGAACTGATCAATCTCCACTCCGGTGGTCAATTTACTATTCGCCCGGATCAGGAGGATGGGCACTCTGCAATCGAGGATTTTCTTACCGAAAAGTTGGGCGATACCGGTAAAAGAGTTCATACCGGACGATCTAGAAACGATCAGGTCCTCACCGCGATACGCCTGTTTGAGAAGTTTGCCATTGAGGAGCTTATTAGCCTGTCAGAAAATATGGCATCGGCACTTAAACGGTTTGCTGAGGTCAATTCCGGTTTACCGTTGCCCGGTTACACCCATACCCGAAAAGCGATGCCTTTTTCAGTGAAAGACTGGGCAATGGCTTTCCATGATGCTTTGTGTGATGATGTTACCATGCTGAGGGGAACCTATCAGCTGATCAAC
>CAIXKO010000729.1 GCA_903919925.1 uncultured Bacteroidota bacterium
ATTATGTTTCATGAGGTTGCCCATGGATTGGGCATCAAGAATACCTTATTAAACAAGGATGCGGTGCGAAAGGCAGTGAGCGATCAATACAGCGCGATCGAAGAGGCTAAAGCTGATGTACTTGGCCTTTATCTGGTATCGCAGCTGGCCGGAAGGGGTGCGCTGGGTGAAAAGAATCTGTTGGATAATTAGGTCACTTATATAGCCGGGATTTTCAGATCGGTAAGATTTGGAGCATCCAACGCACATGGAAAGGCTAACATGCTTCAGTTCAATTATTTTCGTGAAGCTGGTGCATTTACCCGCGATCAGTCGACCGGAACTTATACCGTAAACTATGAGCCCATGAAAGCGGCCATCAATAGTTTAGCGGCATTGATTATCACTTTTCAGGGCGATGGTAATTATGATGGAGTAAAGGCTTTGCTTGCTGAAAAAGGGGTGATTATTCCGGAGCTTCAGCGCGATCTGGACCGGGTAAACGAAAAGGGCATTCCTAAGGATATTGTTTTTGAACAAGGGTTAAAAGTTTTAGGATTATAAGATGAAGGCTGATCTTCTGGAGCGGTTTATCGATTTTTCGGAATCAAACAGTTTATTCCAACCTAAGGATCAGATTATTATCGCGTTAAGCGGTGGTGGCGATTCATTGGCTCTGGTAGATCTTTTTTCGCGCATGAATCAGCCGATCGTGTTAGCTCACTGCAATTTTAAACTCCGCGAACGGGAATCGGACCAGGATGAGGAATTTGTCCGGAAAATATCGGTGGTATATGATTTACCTTTATATGTTAAGGAGTTTGATACATTGGGATATGCAGGCAAAAAGGGCATATCGGTTGAGATGGCTGCGCGTGAACTGAGGTACTCCTGGTTTGACAGTCTGCGTATGGAAACTTCTTGCGTTTCAGTGGCCGTTGCACACCATTCCGATGATTCCATCGAGACGATGTTAATCAACCTGATTCGTGGTACGGGAATCAGGGGGCTTACCGGAATCAGGCCACTACAAGGAAATGTAATTAGACCGCTACTCTTCTGCAGCAGGAGCGAAATCACTAAATATTTAGAATACAGACATCTGGAATACCGTAACGATTCGAGTAATCAGGATTTGAGGTTTATCAGAAATCGGATCAGGCATATTATTTTACCGGAGTTCGAGAAAATCAATCCGGCTATCCGTCAGATTATTAAAGAAGAGCAAGTGTTAATGGGCCAGGCCCAGCAGATAATCGATGGATATACGGAAAGCAAGATTAAGGAATTAGCGGAGTATGAGGAGGATCAGTTCAAAATCAGCATAAGCCGTTTAACGGAAGAAGAGTTTCCGGAAACTTTGCTTTTTGAAATGCTCAGGCCCTTTGGATTTCACGGGCGGCAGATCAGGCAGATACTTTTGGCAACGGATTCGATTCCGGGGAAAATATTCTCGAGTCCAACGCATACTTTATTGATTGACCGGGAGCATATTTTTGTGACCATCCGGTTTGATGAGAGCAATGAGCGTTTTTATATTGATCCTGAGATGCCGGATAATGATCTTCCGTTAGCCATTGAGTGCAAAGTTTTGGAAAATTTCCATTTCAAACCAGTTGCTGACCCCGGTATCGCCTGTCTGGATTATGACAAGCTTGATTTGCCTTTGATATTAAGGCGTTGGGAGAAGGGGGATTACTTTTACCCATTGGGAATGGATCACTCCAAAAAAGTTAGTGATTTCTTTATAGATCAGAAGATTAACCGCATAGATAAGGGCCGGGCATGGATACTGGCGAGTGGCGAGCAGATTGTTTGGGTGATGGGTCACCGGATTGATAATCGGTTTAGGGTAACGGAAGAAACGCGGAGAGTATTGGAGATAAGGATGGGGCGGTAATCGTTAAGAATGTCTGGCGGATGATGAAGAATGGCAGGCAGATGATGAAGAATGGCACGCGAATGACGCGGATCCCTGCGGGGCGCGGATTTTCGCGGATTTTTTGATGGTATACGTAGGTAGTGGAGTTCCTGGCTCCGGGAGGAAATATAAAAGTTTTTAAGTTAAATTTCCATTCCATCGGTGATTATGCATCTATAACTGTTAGTGAAGTGTTTAGGAATGGATTTTTCAATTGCTAAAAATATTACGATGGAGCTAATTCAAAAGGATTTAAGTAATCGGATTGTCAAAATCTTTTATGAGGTCTATAATCATCTGGGTTTTGGATTTTTGGAGAAAGTTTATCAGAATGCCCTGTACTTTGAATTAAAAACTCAAGGATTTAATGTAGAAGCTCAGAAGCAAATAAAGGTTTACTACAAAGAGCATTATGTTGGAGATTATTTTGCTGATTTGGTTGTTAACAGCTCAATAATACTGGAACTTAAAGCAGTAGATTTTATTATTAATGAGCATGAATTACAGCTGATTAACTATTTAAAAGGAACCAATTTGGAAGTAGGGCTATTATTGAATTTCGGTAAAAGGCCCGAATTTCGACGCAAAGTATTTGAAAACAGCAGAAAAAAAGTTGTCGTTTAAAAACGACCCTGATCCTGCGAGCCCCAATTTGCAGATATTATTATAAAAATTCGGGAAAATTCGCGTTCCCGCAGGGATCCGCGTCATTCGCGTGCCATTTTTATATCAGTAAGTGTTCCGGGTCGTTTATGATGAACGATATGTTTTGGATTACATATTGCGCCCTTTCATGGCTGGAGGCAAGATTAAAAAAATTCGCGAAAATTCGCGCTCCCGCAGGGATCCGCGTCATTCGCGTGCCATTCTTCATCATCCGAACACCATTCCCCTTCCCCACCCTACACCCACTGTGTTAATTTTCCTTAATGAGTATTAACAACCATTAACGTCCTGTTTTATATCAGGGTACGATTTACTTCATTTGTACCGCGATCGAAAAACCTTTAAATTTTAATATTATGGACATCATTGTTGAGAACCTGACTAAGATTTATGGGACGCAGCGGGCTGTGGACAATATTTCTTTCAAGGTTCATACCGGTGAAGTACTCGGATTCCTGGGACCTAACGGGGCAGGAAAAACAACGACCATGAAGGCGATAACTTCTTATCTGGTTTTTAACAAAGGAAGCATCCACGTTGGTGAATTCAGCGTTTTGGAGCAAGCCGAAGAGGTTAAAAAACGGATTGGATATTTGCCCGAAAACAATCCTTTGTATAACGATATGCCGGTGGTGGATTACCTGCGGTTTGTTGCTAAAATACAAGGAATTGACAAATCCCGCATTAAGGGCAGGATTTTGGAAATGGTGAAACTTTGTGGCCTGGAGGGCGAAAAACACAAAAAAATCGGTGAGCTTTCAAAAGGTTACCGGCAGCGTGTGGGCCTTGCTCAGGCTCTGATTCATGATCCCGAAGTACTGATCCTGGATGAACCGACAGCCGGATTGGACCCAAACCAGATTGTCGAAATCAGGGACCTGATCAGGACAATCGGTCGGGAAAAAACAGTGTTGCTGAGTTCCCATATTCTCGCAGAGGTGGAAGCTACCTGCGATCGGATTTTGATTATCAATAAAGGGAAAATTGTTGCCGACGGTACTCCTGAGAACTTACGTAAAAAAGCTCAGGGTCAGGAGATGGTGAAACTAACCATTGAAGATGGCAGTAAGAATGAGATTACCGCTGCTCTTCAGAAAATTCCAACTGTGGATTGGGTAAATCCAATTGGAGGATCCGACAGCCGGTTTGAGATTCAGAGCAGACCTAACGTAACTTCCCGCAGAGCCATTTTTGAAGTTTGTGTGAAAAATCATTGGACACTTACGGAAATGGTGGTTGTTGAGACCAAACTCGAAGACATTTTCCACGAATTAACCATGAATTGATTAATAATTTTAATATCCGGTAAAATGAAAGAGATCTGGATTATTGCAAGCCGCGAATTGAATTCATTTTTCAATTCCTTAATGGCCTATATACTGCTGATTGCTTTTCTGGGATTCAGCGGTTTCTTTACTTGGATTTCCGGCGCCGATGTGTTTATGGTGGGCCA
>CAIXKO010000730.1 GCA_903919925.1 uncultured Bacteroidota bacterium
ACCTGATGATTTGCCCATTCTTTGATAGTTCTAAAATTTTAGCTTTGTCTTTTCCAATTGCAAGCCGGTGAAATAGCCCGGATTTTTTTTGACGCCTTAATTCCCGGATTGTCCAGCTTTCTGTAATGGTTTGTTTTTCATAAAACTCTCTTGCCAAGTCATCATCAACTTTTAACAATTCATAATAGTGTGACCAGCTCAATTTGTGTGACAATGTCTCACAAATTGGATATTTGTTGTATAACAACCTCATATAGTTAAGATTGCTCCTGCTAAAACCTTGCCCATACCTCAGCGAAAGGTCCTTTGCTAAATTTTCCAGGAGTTGTTTCCCATATTCGGCTTTAAGCTTTCCGCCTTGCTCAAATTCAATAATGTCTTTTCCAATCTGCCAATAAGCTTGGAGCATTTCAGTATTTACTGCTGAAATGATTTTGCTTTTTGCCGATTGGTAGGTATTGCCAATTCTTTCAATTAGCTCTTGATAATCAATATGCTTTGTTAAATCAGTCATTATTTTCGAATTTGTGTGGCACTGTCACACGTTTTGTTCGACTAAGATACTGCAATTCCCAAAATACTGAATCTTTGGTAAAGCAACCTGGTCAAACAGTTAATTCTCCAGGTCACCCACTGGCCCTGATGCTCAAGCCGCAGGAATTATCCTGGCAGTTTGGGATTTTGGGAGTCCTCTATTTCAGTTAGCCTTTCGAAATGGCTTTCCGTTTCAGAATGTGAATTCCTGCGACAAATCAGGTTCGCGCCGCGACAAAAGTGGATTGATCTGTAAGAAGATGGCCATATTTTGTCCAGCTCCTTTTATCTACGGAATCCGAGAAGTGGGTGGCCATTTCCGGGAGGATGGTTTTGGATTGCTCGGACTTTTTGTTTTTCGTGAATTTCCCTTCTTTCTGGATCACCTGGGTATTGTTCATGGATATCAGGGTGTATTTGCATTTGGTTCCGTTGAAACGGACCTGAGGAAATGCCGGATCCGAGCCTTTCAGGATATTTCCCCAAAGAAGGTATTTGTCGTGCTGCGGGGGTTCCATGCCTTTATGCACTTCCTGGATAACCGTCCAGCCTGCTTTTTCCAGCCTTGCGATGGCCTGGTCGTTGTAGGAAGCCGATTTGTTCACGTTAGGGTTCTTGCTGTCACCATAACGATCCCGGTAATAGATGATCGTTTTATCGTGATGATGCCTGTAATAGTCTGTAAATTGATCTGTGAGGGTATTGATCATCACTCCGTTTGGGTTATCCGGTTTTACGAAAAACTCATTAATGAAATTGTCAACGAGTCCTGCCGAACTATTGACAAAATCCACCCCTCCCTCCTGGCCAACGGTGAACAGCGAAATGGAACTGCCCCAATCCGGTGTAATTTCCAATGGCGCATCTGGATTGCAATCCTTATCAAAACGAGAGTCCTCGGCGGCTAGCCTGGAAAAATCCCAGTTGGTATTTTCAGCCATATCGCGGATGAATCCATCGTTGGTGGCATTGAAGTAGACGTGTTTGGATTCGTTGAGATGGTAATAGCAGTCCTCGACCGTATCCAGGAATATGTTCATGATCTCAATCATGAAGGTCAGAAGATTTTGTTTTTCGTACTCCCTGATGATATAGGATATTCCGATGTTATCGATGTTATCGAAGGCATTGGCCAGGGTGAAGAGGACCCCTGATTTGGATACAAACGGCAGGATTTGCTTCCGGAGCCGGATGGTTTCGTTATTGATCAGGGTATAGAGTTTCATGTCCCTGGCGTAATAGGCCGGGATCAGTTCCATTTGCAGTTTTACGATCCGGTTCCAGATGGAGAATATTTGGAGTCCGGCTTCGGTTTCGTAATAGCCGGCGAAATCAAGCAGCCACTTTTGTGTTTGGGAATACGGCATCGATGAAACATAATGGTAGCCATGGTGGAATGGCACAAAGTTTCCGGAGTTTGGGCCCCAGAGATCCTCATTACCACGGTTGGTCGGAGAGGTCTCCTGGTCATAACGTTCTTTATCGATGGTTAGGGCTTCATCCAGTATTTCATAATCCACGTTCGGACCGCGGGCCGATCCGATGCGATCCTGCGAGAGAATGAGAATGGCATTTCCATAGGCGAAGGAAATGACATTATCGAATTTCATGATCTTTTCATACGGGGTAAGGAAGGAAGAGGGC
>CAIXKO010000731.1 GCA_903919925.1 uncultured Bacteroidota bacterium
ACCTTGTCAGGACAATACCCGCCTCTCACCCCAAATCCCATGAAATATTTGGCTACTGACTTTTCGTAGGGTATGGTGAGCACTATATTTTCAAGATGGATTTCCCTTTTCACCTTTACCTTCGCCACATAATCAACATTTCCGTCGCATTCCATCCGGGCACTCAAAGTAATATCCAAATTCGCCGAGGTTAACAGGGTATTCCAGGCAACCAGCCCGGTTTCCTGCATCGTAATTTTTGGCTTATTTCCGGAAAAACGAATCGGTTTGCCTCCTGCAACAAATTCCAATTGTACCGGATGTGACAGGATATCGCGGTCGGCCCCGTTAACGGTAGCATTACTCCCCGTAAAAGAACTCGTTATTTTCGAAGGTAAACCTAATTCGTTGAATGTCAGCTTACGTCCTAATATCGAAATGGTCCTGTTTTCTACTATAACAGGAGTAAACGGCGCTACCACCTGATTATCTATACCCATATCCGAATCCAGCCAGTTCAACCGGGATTGATTTTGCGGAGTATTGTAGCCCCTGTTTTCGGCCATCTTATCCAGAATCCGTATTGTTACCGCGATCGTATAGTTTTTGGTCCCGTCGGCTGACACATTCACCTGTCCTTTATACACGCCTGCCTTTTGCTCTTTGCCGATGTCCGTCATGATCCACAGCGCCCTGACTTCACCTTTCCGGATATTTACGGTCTTTACGAAATCTTTGCCTAAATGGTCCTTCCCACCCATATTTATGCATCTTAAAGTGCCTTTCGGAATAAAGGATCCTCCATCCCCCTGTAAATCAGTAAATGACAATTTCACATTGTTTAAGTCTCTGAAACCCGCAAAAATCCCGATCTGCCATGCGTACGCTTCATCTTTCAGGGCCATCCCTTCAAATCCCGTATTCGCCCCTTTCGTATACCATCGAAGTGGAACTGTCTCGGTCATGCGTACGGGGAAACTCCTCTCCTCGGGAAATATAAGGAACTCCTTATCCGAATTCTTTTGTAACAGCTCCGATAGTTCAGTTTCCGATACGGGAGTCTCCATGGGATAAAAACTATGGAAGTCACTTTTGCTCTCGAACCGGATGGTCTTTGCTGCTTGTGTGTCGATTTTGCCTTCGGTGTCCTTTCTCCACCCGGGTACATAGGTATCTGAGGGCTTTTCATACTCCGCATTCGGGAACCACCATGTTTTCTCATCGATTCGGGAAGGCATATAATAACAATAATATTCCCCTTCACCGGAAACAGGCTCAAATACAATCTCACCAAAATCCTTATTCAGCTGCAAACTATAAACATTCTCAATTCGCTGACCGGTAAGTGCATCAAACATGATCAGGTTTTTGTCAGTTACCTCGTCCAATCTGCGCCAGGGAATCTTTACGGAAACCGACTCAGCCGGTTTGTTAACGTAAATCACGGCCCGATGATAACCTAATCCTTGCGGCTCCCATTGTCCGGTACCATAGCTTATTCCTTGCCCATCAACCAGGATAGTACCCAGAGCGAGTACCATTCCTATCAGTAAAATCTTTTTCATGAATTTTGATTTTAAATCACCTTTTAAACGGTGCGATTTGGATTTCCTGTAGTTCGATTCCTTCAACGCGGAATAACATCTTTCTGACAGCTAGATCAGGGCGAAAAGTAATCATCGTACGTTGTCCGGCGATTTCGGCATCCACTATAGACCCTCCAAACTTATCGGATCCATTCACAATCACCCGAACAGTAAATGGTTGACCAACTCCGATCAGGTTTTCGATCGATTGAGGCCCGCCGCCCTCGCGCAGCGATTTCTCCGGCTCCGCGAAACCATTCAATGAACCGGTGGCGAATTGTGCCCGCAGATCCTCTAAGCGGATCTGTAATTCGCAGGATGCCTGTTCACCGTTCTCCGGCAGAAAGGTTATGGCTAACCTGCCTTTCATGGCCTGTGCCGGGTAAACCTTAAACTCCAGAATAAACGAATTGCTGTTTGCAGGGAATGTTACCGTTTCAGAGATACTATTCGCGATTATTTGGGGATTACCTGTTTCCGGCATTATTTCCTTCAGCCATTTCGAGCCGATTCTGCCATCGGGGAATTGAATCAGCTCACGGATGACCAAACAACCGCCCCACCCGCTCATGCCGGCCCAGCCTGCCATTAGAAAGCGTCCGTCTGAAATTTCGGTAATAATGGGAACACCCAATCCATCATAGAAGTCTAACCCTTTGGCTACCACATCTTCATAAGCCATTATTGGGGCATTATCGGGTTTAATCCAAAGATTAACGAACCCTCCGATAATATAATCGAACTTGCCCCAGTGGAACGGTACCGTACAATCACCTCCGGGAGGAAAGTCGGCATTGATACAGAGCCAGCCTCCGTTAAGTGAATCCGATTCCCAAAGTCCTTTTGACCCATAGTTCGCTATCATGCTTAATCTGCCGTTTGGGGCTGTAAAAACGCTTGGGTTTTCGCATGGATGGAACATAATATGCGATTTCGTGAAATTCGCAATGCCATCATCACTAACAGAGTAGGTTGCTCCAGCGGGGATACCGGAAGTGGAGTTGAATTTGAATCCGGCTGTTCTTCCGTTCTTGTTCAGATACTCCCACTGCATGGAGAGCACAGTCTTTTCGCGTGGGTAGATACGCGTGGTGTGCATCCCATAGCTAATACAGAATTTATCATTGAATACGAATGGCATACCGGTACCAATTGTTTCCCATTGTTCTTCGAGCGGTGTAGCGGCTTCGTGTACGGTCCAGGTTTTGAAGTCTTTTGTAGAAAGGTGCTCAAAGTAATGCGCACCGCATCCGAACTTACTTCCGTGATGGCGGCGGTCAAACAGATAGAACACATGGTAACGTCCCTTATAAAAGATGGTTGCCACATCTCCTACCCAGCTGTTATGGCCGGGAGGCGTCCAGTATTGGATACCGGATGTGATAATGGAAGTTTCTGTCCGCTTTTTGAATGACTCAACAGAGGGTAAATAAATATCCGCTTTTGATACATACTCCGTGTCGATCCTCCACTCATTCCGGTCCCTCCATAACGGATAGCCAAATGGAAAATCATTATCGAGCAATTCTCCGTCAACATACAAGGTCCAGCGCACACCGGAGAAGTTGAGCACCACTTCGTGTTTCCCATCCGGCTTCCTGAGCATGGCTAAGGGAATGCCGATAGTAATATTCTTCCAATCGGGATGCTCTGCTGAATGGAGCACAATATTCGCTTCCAGGACTGGCACCGTCCCATCGGGCATTTTAAACGCCGG
>CAIXKO010000732.1 GCA_903919925.1 uncultured Bacteroidota bacterium
CTATCGCGATGGCAAGATACAGACGCGATGGCAAGATACAGACGCGATGGCAAGATACAGACGCGATGGCAAGATACAGACGTACAGACGCGATTAATCGCGTCTGTACTATCGCGTCTATTCTATCGCGTCTGTACGATAAAGCTATGGATTATGTGATGTTGAGGTTGCGGAGAAAGAGGGATTCGAACCCCCGGTGCCCTCGCAGGCACAACGGTTTTCAAGACCGCCGCGATCGACCACTCTGCCATTTCTCCAGACTGCAAAGGTAAAAAAAAATCTTAAATCTACACTACTGAAGATAAACAAACCTTCTGAAACCCTTATATTCATTCATAAATCGTCCACAATATGGAAAAAAATCAAAAATTTAAGAAATTTTAAGGTTATGAACCGGTTTTTTACGATTTGTTTAAAAAAAAAGCTCCGGAATTTGCTAAAGTTCAATAATGGCCTAATTTTGTGTAGCATTGCAACTATACACTAACCCATTAATACATTTTTTATGAACAAAGCACAATTAATCGATGCTATTGCAAAAGATGCAAACCTTACGAAAGCTGATGCAAAAAGAGCCTTGGATGCGTTTGTAAAAACCACTGCTGCCACACTGAAAAGTGGAGGTCGTGTTGCTCTTGTTGGATTTGGGTCTTTCTCTGTTTCCGACAGGAATGCCCGTACCGGCCGTAACCCACAAACTGGTGCTCCGATCAAAATCGCAGCAAAAAAAGTAGTTAAATTCAAAGCGGGTACAGAACTGACCGGGAAAGTAAAATAACCTGACTATCTTACTAACAGGGAGTGCTTTGCACTCCCTTTTTTTTTCTATGGATACACTAATCGAATTTTTATCGAAGTTTACCACACCGAACAGATTTAAGCGTTTTCAAGAGGTTGCCGCTAACCGAACAAGGTATCTGACTCCGGTTCTGGAGGATATTTACCAGCCTCAAAATGCCAGTGCCGTTATCCGGACCTGTGATTGTTTAGGAATTCAGGATCTTCACATTATTGAGGAAAAAAATCGTTACCGGCTCAACCCCGACGTTGAATTAGGTTCAGCACAATGGTTGAACCTTTATAAGTATAATAAGCCCGAAGGTAACAATATCGCAGCCGCTATTCACTCTCTCAAGGCTAAAGGTTACCGCATTGTTGCCACCACCCCGCATACCAGAGATGTATCACTCGACGAACTCGATCTTTCCAAAGGGAAAATTGCTCTTTTGTTTGGAACTGAACTCAAAGGGTTAACTCAGCAGGCTATTGACCTCTCAGATGAATTTGTACGCATCCCAATGACCGGGTTTACCGAGAGCTTTAATATTTCCGTTTCAGTGGCAATTGTGTTTTATACTTTGATGCGGGAACTTAGAAATTCGCAGGTTCAATGGAGGTTGGAAGATCCCGAACAAAGTCAATTGATCCTGGAGTGGTTACGAAAAAGTATTAAATTATCCGATGAACTCGAAAAAAGATATATATTTGATACTAAAAACAAAGACCCATGGCCATAAAACCTATGAATTGCATAATCATCGAAGATTACGATGAATCGCGCAAGCTGGTGGAAATCTTTGTACAGAAGACCCGGATGCTCAATCTGATTGGATCCTATGGCAGTGCCGTTGATGCAATCAATGATCAAAGTAAAATCGGCAAAACCGATTTGGTGCTACTTGACATTGAGCTTCCTGAAATGTCAGGAATGGAATATCTGAAATCCCTGGAAGAAAAACCGGTCGTAATTATTCTTTCTGCTCAGGAAAAATATGCCCTTGAAGCATTTGAATATGATGTTACCGATTACATATTAAAGCCAATAACCTATGCCCGTTTTTACAAAGCCGTTTCAAAGGCTTATTCCCATTGGCGGAGGCAGAATAACGTGCAAAAAGTTCAAAATGATATTTTTGTAAAAAAAGGTCATAGCCTCGTAAAGCTCAGTTTTGACGATATTGTGTGGATCGAGTCGTTAGAAAACTACGTTTTGGTTATGACATCAAAGGAAAAGTTAGCTGTGCATTTTACGCTGAAGGCCATACTCCGGAAATTGCCGCCCGAGCAGTTTCTGCAAGTTCACCGGTCACATATTGTTAACGTCAGCAAAATTGATGCAATTAAAAGAAACAGTTTGGTTATTAAAGAAAGCGCACTGGAGCAGGAAGTTCCAGTTGGCAAATCATACCGCGACCAGCTATTGGCAAGCCTCAATCTGATGTCGCATTAATCCCATGACGGGTTCAAAAGAGTTATTTCTGAGATACTTAGGACAGACATCTCCCTATCCGCTTGGATTGGAGGTAGCGAGAGCCGAAGGATGCTTTTTATATGACCCGAACGGCAAAAAGTACCTGGATCTGATCAGCGGTTTTTCTGTCAGCAACCTTGGTCATTGCCATCCCCGGATCATTGCAGCCATTACCAAACAGTGTGGTTTATACTTGCACACCATGGTTTATGGCGAGCTGGTCCAATCACCTCAGGTAATGTACGCAAAAGAGCTGATCCGGAATTTGCCGGATAGTCTGAATCAGGTATTTTTCGTAAACTCAGGTTCGGAAGCTGTTGAGGGTGCGCTCAAACTGGCCAAAAGGTTTACCGGCCGCCACGGGCTGGTTTGTTTTTCCAACGCGTATCACGGTAGCACTCATGGGGCATTAAGTGTTATGGGGAATGAAATGTATAAAACCGCCTTCCGTCCACTTCTTCCATCGGTAAATATTCTTGAGTTTAATAATATCGATGCCCTAAGTGCCATTTCCAACGATACAGCTGCCGTTATTATTGAACCAATTCAGGCAGAAGCAGGAATACTCGCCGGGGAAATCAAGTTCTTTAAAGCACTGTCAAAACGCTGCAGGGAGGTTGGCGCATTACTATTATTTGATGAAATACAAACCGGATTTGGCAGAACAGGTTCACTTTTTGCTTTCGAGCAAACAGATATTGTTCCTGATATACTGATACTTGCAAAAGCACTAGGTGGAGGTATGCCGCTCGGAGCCTTTATTGCTGGGGAAAGTATTATGAAAACTCTGACACATCATCCTGCCCTGGGGCATATCACCACTTTTGGAGGACACCCGGTTTGCTGCGCGGCCGGACTGGCTGCGATTGAGGTGATACTGGAGCAAAACCTGTGCGAAAGAGCCCGAGATGTTGAAAAACTGATCAGGGAAAAACTGAGGCATCAGGCAATACTGGAAATCAGGGGTAAAGGACTATTGCTGGCTGCAAAGCTAGATTCTGAAGAGCGTGTTAATCAGTTCTTTAAATTAAGCCTGGAGCATGGCCTATTGTTTGACTTTTTCCTGTTTTGCAAAGATAGTATCCGGATCGCACCACCACTGGTGATCACAGATCAGGAAGCTGAAGAAATGTGCAACCTGATAATCCAAACGCTGGATCAAACATTCAGTTAAGCTATTTCACTTCGAAATCGAGCAGCACTTTCCCTTCCAGGTCAGCAACCAGATGATCGCCGGGTTTAACCGGTCCAACACCGGCGGGAGTTCCGGTAAAAATCAGATCGCCCATTTGAAGGGTAAAAAAGCGCGAAGCATAGGCAATCAGGTATTCAAAGGTGAAAATCATCCCTGAAGTATTTCCCGACTGAACCTGCTTGTCATTAATCATTAAGCCAAAATTCAGTTGATGGACATCCGGGTAATCCGATTTTGAAACAAAAGTCCCAACAGGAGCAGAATGATCAAAGGCTTTGGCCGTTTCCCACGGTAAGCCTTTTTCTTTTGACTTTTGCTGAATATCTCTGGCTGTAAAATCAATTCCTACTGTTAGTTCCTCAAAATAGCGATTGGCAAACGCCTCCAGGATATTTTTTCCAACACGGCTGATTTTGATTACTATTTCCAATTCATGATGCACATCGGAAGAAAAATCAGGATAAAAAAACGGTTTATTTCCTTTTACCAGAGCGGTATCAGGTTTCATAAAAATGATCGGCTGAGACGGCACAGGATTATTGAGCTCTTTTGCATGCTCGCCATAATTTCGACCAATACCAATGATTTTCATTATTTCAATTCTCTTAGTTTAAGATAGATTCTGGTAATAATCTTTTTTGTGTAGGCTGGAAAGTCCCCATCCATCATCCAGCTATAGTAAGATTTCTCGCGTGCAAATACGTCGATGACTTTCTGGCCTTTAAACTTTCCAAAATTAAACACTTCATCTCCGTTATCGTTGTAACTGATTCTACCTGCAAAATCAGCGAATTTATTCCCATTTCCGAGGGTAGAAAGGAAATCAACTGTCCGGCCCAAATCCGTGTATTTTTCCAGCTGGGATTGCAGGATTTCCCAGGTTGCCTCAACATCTGCCAGAGCTGAATGTGCATTCATCAGGTCCTTTTGACAATAAAACTTATATGCTGCTGAGAGGTTACGTGGTTCCTTGAGAAAGAATATCGCCTGAACATCAACAAATTTGTTTTCTTTTAAATCGATATCATAGCCAACCCTGGCAAATTCTTCAGCCAGCATCGGGATATCAAATTTATCAGAATTATAACCACCCAGGTCACTTCCCCGGATAATGGAAGCCACTTCACCGGCAATCATCTTAAAGGTTGGGGCATTGGCAACATCGCTGTCTGAAATGCCATGAATCCTGGTAACTTCAGGAGGAATAGGCATTTCCGGATTCACGCGGAATGTTTTAGTAACCTTATCCCCTGTATCGTTCACTTTTAGCAGAGCCAGCTCAACTATCCTATCGGTTCCAATATTTAGCCCGGTAGACTCTATATCGAGAAAAACGATTGGGCGGTTAAGTTTGATATTCATAAAAGAAAAGCCAGCCTGGCCAGGATCTTTTGCGTTTTTTTTTGTCATAGCAGATATAAAGAACCCCGCCGTAGCGGGGTTATATTCAGGTATTGATCATCATTGGCATCAGGAGCATCAGCAGATTTTCATCGTCCGATTCCTCCTCCTTAGGTAAAAGAATTCCGGCACGAGTTGGGTCTGCAAGCTCGGCAACCACTTCTTCTCCCACGATATTGCTTAAAATATCGATCAGGAAAAGCGATTTGAAACCGATCTCCATGTGGTCACCATTATATTGGCAATTTAGTTTTTCTACAGCAGAAATCGAATAATCAATATCTTGGGCTGAAACAACTATCTGATTAGCATTAAGTTGGAGTTTAACCAAATTACTGGCCTGATTAGAGTAAACAGAAACCCTTCTGAGGGTATTCAGGAACAAAACCCGGTTTATGTATACTTTATTTGGATTATTTTTGGGGATAACCGATTCATAGGCAGGGTAATTACCCTCAACCAAGCGGCAAATCAATTTGTACTCAGACAGGGAGAAAATTGCATTTTTTTCATCAAAAGCAAGATTCACCTCATTTTCCTCCCGTGGAAGTATGTTTTTAAGCAGGGTTGCCGGCTTTTTAGGCAATATGAAGGATGAATCCTTCTCGCTTCTAACATCGTTTCTTCTATATCTCACCAATTTATGGGCATCTGAAGAAACGAATGTTACATGATCATCACGAAGCTCCATCAGAATCCCGTTCATCACCGGCCTCAGTTCATCATCAGCAGTGGCAAACAATGTCCGGTTAATTCCTTTGTACAATGAATCTGCGGGGAATGAAACTTCGGTTATCCGGTCTTCCTGAAGCTGTTTCAGCACCGGAAAATCGATGCCGGGTTTACCAACGATACTGAATTTCCCATTTTCGGAAACGATATCGATCCCCAGTGAATCCAGGTTAATATCGAAAGTCAGGGGTTGTTCCGGAAACTCTTTAAGTGTATCAATCAGAATCCTGGCCGGGATAGCAATGGTACCGTTACCATCGGCATGTTCCATAGTCAGGCTCGTAATCATAGTGGTTTCGAGGTCAGAAGCAGTGACCACCAAAACGCTATTATTCAATTGAAACAAAAAATTATCCAGAATTGGAAGGGTGTTTTTTGTACTGATCACACGGCTAATAGCTTGAAGATGTGATAACAGATCGGTGCTGGAAATAATAAACTTCATAATTCTTTCCTGTTTAACAATCAATTTGTTGTTTTGCCGTCTAAAATTAGTAAAAACCGGTTGATAAGAAGCAGTGTTAAAAGTAAATTATCAACAGCTGATGTTCATTTTACCGGAATGAGAAAATTATTGGAATTTGCGAACAGCGAATTAAACACATAAAACTGAATAACTACCCACGATTGATCATCAATCAAGGCCCACATTCGCTCATCATCCCAAATTAAAGGTTTTCCTTCAGTGTCGAGCTTTCCATTGGCAGGACGAAGCCAGGCAGTGATTTTTCGGGTAACCCCGGAATGATCTTCCAAAGAAAGTTTACGGTATGGCTTTGCTGCTAAAAGTGAATCTTTCAGCCTTTGTGGGGCACTATCAGCAATGAATTCGAAATTAACTTTTTCAAACTGACTGATATAAAACCGTACTCCAACCGTATCCAATGTTCCGGGTAATGCGGCACCATCAATGCCTGTGATGGAATATTCATTTTTTCCCGAGCTCGAAAGGCGGAATGATTTTTCGGGAACAGACTCATTCACAACCGTTATCGCTTTGATGTCACTAAAGTTGTATTTAAAAAGCTCAGTAGATCTCCAGCTGACCTCTTCAATAAAAAAGCGTGTGCTCAGATAACCGGTAAAACCAGGAATATCAACGATAAATGGTACGGATGAACCTTCGAGTATCATGAAGGTCCCCATCTGGTCCTGGGTAGCTCCACCGACATAAATGGTTTTCAGCAGTTTCTTTTTGTTGTATACTTCAACCTTTGTATTCCGGGTGGCAAGCATTCTCACCGCATTATCGAGCATTGAGTTGGACACAGGCGATTTAACACGAATCCGGTTCAAAGTTTTCAGCAGGTTATCAACGGCATCGGCCCGGGCAACAAAACGGTTATTGACCATCCAGTGATCACCAACCCTGGTAAGGATAACTTGCTGATTATCCTTGCGGACCATAAAAATCCGATCAACCGAGGCAGTATCTTCAACGGCAAAATCACGCAGTTCGCGCTTTATGCTGCTATTACTATTTCTGGAAATCAGGATGATGGCAATGATCCCCAGTACTACGATAATGCCAATAATTATTCCATTCTTCTTCATATCATTTCGAATACTTTCGTTTACGAACAAACAGGTAAGCCAAACCAAGCGCAACAACCAGAAGCACGGGAAGGCCAACATTAACAGCACGCCAGAATCCGCGTTCTTTGGTAATTTTAATCCGATCGAGCAGTCTGACTTTCACTTCCCGGTTTCGAAGCGACATGACACCTGAGTCATCGAGAAGATAATTCACGCAATTAAGCAGAAACTCACGATTACCGAAAGTGGTTTTGGTTGCCTGATCCCAACCAAGGGGCTGAGTCATATATTTACCTTCTTTCAAGGTCACCACATTACGGGCACAATCTCCGTCAGCCACCACGATCATCTTAGTTGGCACTGCACTTTTATCAAAAACTTTAAAGGCGCTGTTGTTAATAAAATCCTGCATGAGCCGGTTTTTATAATGGCTGGTAAATTCACCCTCCATCATCACCGCAACAGGAAGGTATTGCAAAGAGAATTTTGACGGGTCGGGTTTCTCGGAAAAAATATCGGTAGAAACCCTGATTGGAGAGCGAATGATCCTGCTTTGACTGGATGAAGTGAGGAGCACCGATTTATGCACTTTCGGATCTTCGCCAACTGTATCTATCGGGCTGACAAAATCAAATTTAACCGGGTTAATATTCCTTGAAATCGCATTATCATCGCGGCCCATAATCAAAGGGAAAAACGGGAAATAGGCTAATTGCCATTTAGGTTGGTCGGCCCCTTCAGCAGCCACATTTACGGGCATCAGCGCACACTGAATATCCTGCACCAGGCTGGAGTTGATACGGGCCCCATAGGAATAGATAATATCGCCAAGATTAACGACACTATTGATTTCACCCATTGTTTCGTTCTGCGAGGCAAGCGGTGCCAGATCAACTTTTACTGCATCAACCAGCCATAAAACTTTTCCGCCCCGCATGATAAACTGATCAATAATAAACTTGTCCTTTTCCGAATACTTTGTTTTAGGATCGGCGATGACGATAGCCTGGCAACCATCGAGGGCATTGATTTTTTCACCGATCTCGATGCGTTTTACAATATAAAAATCACCGATAGCACGGGCAAATCTGGCAATCTGATATTGGTCCAACTCTCCGTGCCCTTCAATCAGACCAACCGTTGGTGTGTTTTCTCTTGAAACCGTTCGAATCCCTGTAATAAACTCATATTCCAGTGTTTCGATCGATTTATTAATGCTGGCATCATTAAAGTTACCGGTAAGATTTCCTTGAAAAAAATTAACTACACGACTGTATTCCTGCCCATGCTGACGGTAGGTTAACAATGCACCCGGAAAAACTACCTGCTGGGTATTGCTTCCATCACTTTTCTGCGATTGCACATTAAAATACTGAACGCCATCCTTTGCCAGGGCATCGTA
>CAIXKO010000733.1 GCA_903919925.1 uncultured Bacteroidota bacterium
CCACCCCTTCCCCTCCCTAAAATAGTGAGGGGAAGGGGTGGGTACAACTTCGATCAAAGGCAGGAACCGGCTCGCAACGTTTGTGACCAGACTTTTCCCACAGGGTACGAAGTATTACCGTAGGTGAAGAATCCGGATTCGAAAAAGAATTTAATGGACATTGAATCACGATTAAGTGACTAGACCAAGGGCTGCATATAGTTAAGCAAACCACACCCCGTTGAAACCAACTAAGCTAATGTAATCCAGACAGATTCTACTTTCCGAATTCAAACTCTTTGGGAGTTTGAGCACCCAACAGGTTTTTCACAAAATAGTCCCATCGGCGGCGCATCATATAGGTTGATCCCGGCGAACCGTACCCGTGACCGGCATTGGGGAAGAGGATCAGGTCGAAATCCTTGTTGGCAGCAATCAACGCCTGAACAACCAGCATGGTATTGGAAAGGGGAACATTACCATCCATGGTGCCATGCGTGATCAGGAGTTTACCCTTCAGGTTCTTTGCCAGCAACTGATTGGCCTGGTTATCATAATTGGTGGTGCCATCGGGATTGGTAGCCAGCATACCCTGCCACTTCTCGCCCCAGTCATCTTCATAATTCCGGTTATCGTGGTTGCCCGATCCGCTGACTGCAACATCAAAAAAATCGGGGTACCGGAGAATCGCATCAGTGGAAGCAAAGCCTCCGCCGGAATGTCCGTAAATCCCTACCCTTTCGATATCGATCCAGCGATAATGCTCAGCCAGTTGTTTCATTCCCGCAATCTGATCCGGCAACCCGTTATCGCCCATGTTCCCGTACCAGGCTTCATGAAACGATTTCGATCTTCCGGGCGTACCCATGGCATCGATGGTTACGACAATGAAACCCAGCTCGGCCAATGCCTGCAAGTCACCGTGTACCGCAGAAAAACTTCTTGACCCAACACTACCTGATTGCGGTCCGGGATAGATGCAATTGATGATGGGATATTTTTTGCTGACATCCAGATAAGAAGGGGTGTACATCAATCCGTAAATATCGGTCACCCCATCGCGGGCCTTCATTTTGATGGGAACCGATGCCTTCCATCCGGCAGCCGTTAAAGCAGATATATCGGCCTTTTCCAGATCGAGAAGCTTTTTCCCTTTAATATCCCTGAGTTCCGATACCGGTGGGGAAACGGGCGTGGAACGCGTATCCACAAAGTAGGTATATCCGGGTGAAAAAGTTACCGAGTGATTGGCACTGTCAGGCGTTAGAAGCTTCAGGTCCGATCCATCAAAATCCACGCTGTATAAATAGGTGAAATAGGGATCGCCGGGCTCCCGGCAGGAACCGGTAAACAGCAACTTTCGCCCTGTTTGATCTACGTGCAGGAGTTGCAGCACCCTCCAGTCGCCGGTGGTAATCTGGTTTTTAAGAGCTCCTGTTTCCAGGTCATATAAGTAGAGATGTCCCCAGTTGCTTCTTTGCGAAAACCAGATGGCTTCATTCGTTTTATCGAGCATATGCCAGTTGATCATGTTATATCCGGATTCAAAAAAGGTTTTTTCCGACTCCTTAAGCACCGTTCTTACCTCTCCGGTTTCCGGATCCGCCACCCGCAAGGCAACATCTTTATGATTGCGTGAAACCGATACAAAAGCCAGCTTTGAACCATCCTCGCTCCACTCGGCATCGCCTAAAACCTCTCCGTCAGCTATATGATCGGTGATGGTTCCACGATGCTGATCAGGTTCCATCTTAAGTCGCACCACTTTTGGCCCGTCGAGATGGATAATCACGCGCTCAACCCTGAAAATTACACTATCGCCTGGCAATGGATATTTCCAGGCTTCCAGCTTGGGATGCCCCACATTGGTTGAAACCATGTACATCATGCCCACTCCCCGCCCATCGTGCTGAAAGGTGGCAATCTTCCTCGAATCAGGCGACCAAAGCATAACAGGACGATCGCTCCGGGTCCAGCCGGCATTGTCCGTGGCATAGCCAAAATCCTCTATACCATCACTGGTGAGCTGTGTTTCGGTTTTGGTTTCCAGGTCCTTTACCCATAGATTATATTCCCGGATAAATGCCTCCTTTTTACCATCCGGAGAAATCATCCCCACGCTCCTGAACCGATTCATCGATCGGGGTGCTGACCCGGATTCGAATTGCTTTTCCGGCTCCGATACCTTTTTACTCTTTTTCTTTGCATTCACCAAATAGTTTACCTGCCCGGCCGGTGTGTTGGTCCGGTAAGTAAACTGTTCGTTATCCAACCATACAGGCTGTACACCGGTTCCATAAACCAGTGCGTTCCATTTACGGTCCATATACTTTTCCGCATGCTTGTAATCCTTATCAATCAGCGCTTTTGGTGCATAAGGCTCTTGTGCAGGCGCACTATTTATTAACAGAAAGAGCACTCCCAAAAACCCCACAAAACGAGTCAGAACTTTCATATCGCAATGTTTTATAAATCCCTGGTGAAGGTAGCAACTTTGATATGCATACGTACATTGGAGGCTCCGGTACTGCCGAAGAAAATCCGGGAATAGTGAAACCGTCCGCAAGTTTATTAAATCTCCTGTGTCTAAAGATTTTCGAATGAGCTTACTATTTGTCAAACAATTACAAATAACGATGAAAATCAAAACTGATTTATCCATACAAGACAACGGCTTCGTCTTTGATCCTGTTACCGGGGAGTCATACACATTAAATCCGATTGGGCTGGAAATGCTCCGTTGTTTGGTGGAAGGGAAAAGCAAGGAGGAGATCAGGCACTACTTCCTGGATAAGTATGAATTGGATGTCTGGGGATTTGAAAAAGCCTATCTCGATTTCATGGCCCTTTTGGATAAGAATCATCTGATCAGCCATGAATAATAAAAGAAAAATAACGGTTGCCGTTTCCGGATTGAACAATACGGACAATCCGGGTCCCGGGGTACCGGTTATCAGAGCCTTGCGCGACTCTAAAAAGTTTGACGTACGGATCATCGGACTGGTTTATGAAACACTGGAACCGGGGATTTATATGGAAGGTATGGCAGATCGGGTATATGTAATGCCTTATCCGTCAAATGGTATTCAGGTCGTTTATAACCGGCTGGCTCAGATCAATGAGGAGGTGGGGATCGATGTGATTATTCCCAACTTTGATTCCGAACTCATCTCGATGATTAAACTTCAGGATCAGCTGCTGAAACTGGGGATTCACATGCTGCTTCCGAGCATGGAGAATTATGAGGATCGGAATAAATCGGTATTGCCCGATTTTGGACGGAAATATGGGGTATTGGTCCCTAAAAGTTACCCGTTGTCATCGGCAGGCGATATTTATCAGGTGATGCGGGAGTTGGAGTATCCGGTGGTTATGAAGGGCAATTTATACGATGCATCGGTGGTTTATAACCTGGAACAGGCTGTAGCCCAGTATTACCGCATTAGTCAAAAATGGGGGCTCCCGGTGATTCTCCAGGAATTTGTTTCCGGTACCGAGGTGAATGTCGTGGCTCTGGGCGACGGCAAAGGAAAGACCATCGCAGCCGTTCCCATGAGAAAGCAATATATTACCGACAAAGGCAAAGCCTGGGGTGGTATTACCATTGCTAATCCGGATATGCTTGCACTGACAGACCATATTATCAGCTCGATGAAATGGGGTGGAGGCATGGAACTGGAACTCATCAGAACCGAGAAGAATGAACTATTCGTGATAGAAATCAATCCGCGCATTCCTGCATGGGTTTATCTGGCTGTAGGGGCCGGGCAAAACATACCGGAGGCATTGGTAGAGATGGCTCTTGGTAATGATGTAGTACCCTATAAGGAATACAAAGTGGGGGCCATGTTTGTCAGATATTCCTTTGACAACATTACCCAATTTTCAGATTATCAGGAGTTAACAACAACAGGACAATTAAACAGAGAAATAAATGAAAAAAAACAAGTTTGAAGTTCCGGTCATCCAGCGTGTAAATCCGGGTATGCCGGGTAAAACCGGAATGGGACAAGGATACTCACCCATAACCGAAATAGATGGTATTCCGGTAAAGGAATTAATTGAAAGGTTTGGTTCTCCATTTTATTTGATTTCCGAGAAAAAACTCAGGGAAACCTATCGGAAGGCTTACCAGGCCTTTGCATCCCGCTATCCCAGGGTGCAATTTGCCTGGTCGTATAAAACAAATTATTTGAATGCCGTTTGCCGTGTCTTCCATCAGGAAGGCGCCTGGGCAGAAGTTGTTTCTGGTTTTGAATATGAAAAAGCCCTGTTCAACGGGGTTCCCGGTAATCAGATCATTTTTAACGGACCGCTCAAGACAGAGCACGATCTGGAAAAGGCCATGGACAATCAATCGGTTATCCATCTGGATCATTTTGATGAACTGTTCACTTTGATTCGTTTATCCGACCGGCTGCAAAAGAAAGCCAGGGTTGCTATCCGGATAAACATGGATACCGGCATTTTTCCCAAATGGGATCGTTTTGGGTTTACTTATGAGAACAACGAAGCCTGGCACGCAATTGAATTTATCATGCAGTCGGGATTTCTTGAATTAGTTGGTTTACACACCCATATCGGAACCTATATCCTGAGCACGCAAGCGTACCGTATTGCGGTTCAGAAAATGAGTGCACTTGCGTTGAAAACAAATGCCACTTATGGTCATCGGATACAATACCTGGATTTGGGTGGAGGATTTGCATCGGCAAATACCCTGAAGGGAGCCTATCATGCAGCCGCCGATGTGGTTCCATCTTTTGATGCTTATGCCGATGCAATCACCTCAGCCATGCTGCAGCAGAACTGGCCGGATAACAATCCCCCTTACCTCTTCCTGGAAACCGGCCGGGCCCTGGTCGACGAAGCGGGCTACCTGCTGAGTTCGGTAACCGCCACCAAACGACTATCCGACGGGCGTAGGGCACTGATTCTCGATGCCGGTGTGAACCTGCTTTTCACTACTTTTTGGTATGAACTGGAAGTGCATCCGGGTATTGAAACCACTATCTCCACTGATGAAACAGATATCGTAGGTCCCTTGTGCATGAACATCGACGTTATCCGGAAAAATTTGAAATATCCTCTTCTCGAGCCGGGTGATCCGGTAGTCATACCCCGGATCGGAGCATACAATATGACCCAGTGGATGCAGTTTATCACTTATCGTCCGGCTATTTATATGGTGGATGAAAGCCAACAAGTCCACCTGGTTCGTAAGGGGGAAGACTTGCAATATTTGCAGCAATTGGAGCAAGTTCCCGACCACCTGAAGAAGTGATGGCAAAATTAATAACCGGTGAAAAGTGGCCATCAGGCAAGGAACTGATTCATTCGGTTTTAAACTCGTATAGCCAGGTCTTTTTTTCGGATCAACCGTTGTTCGGGGTACTGCTTATTCTAACCACCTTTCTTTTTCCATTGGCTGGATTTGCCGGTTTGGCTGCGGTTCTGACCGCAACTTTTCTTGCCTACAAACTCGGATTTGATCGGGCAAAAACCGGTAAAGGACTTTGGGGATACAATGTGTTGCTTACCACTTTGCCTCTGGGTTTGTTTTTTGAACCCGGGTTGGCCTTTTGGGTATTGGTTTTAGTAGTTACCCTCCTCACTTTTTTGGTAACTCTTGCCGTCCAGGGTATTCTGGCTAAATATCAGTTACCGTTTCTCAGTTTGCCTTTTGTTCTGGTTATGTGGATACTGATTCTGTCTACACGGCAGTTTGATTCACTGCACATTAACCGGATAAACATCTACCAGCTGAATGAGTTGTACGGAATCGGAGGCACCTGGCTGGTTGGATTCTATGAATGGTTTCAGAATTTGAAGGTGGGAGGCTTCCTGAAAGCCTATCTGATTTCCTTGTCTGCTATATTCTTTCAAAATTCACTGGCAGGAGGACTAATCATCGCAGCAGGATTACTGATTGCCTCACGAATCTCCTTTTTACTTTCATTGATTGGATTTTCCGCTGCCTTTGGCTTTTACAAGCTGATGGGACTAGGAATCAGTGAGGCGGATTACTCGTATATCGGCTTCAATTTCATGCTAACAGCAATTGCGATTGGAGGCTTCTATTTCATCCCTACTAAAACCAGTTTTTTTTGGGTGGTTTTGTTAACGCCCATCGTGGCTATTTTCAGTGTGGGCATGTCCGCTTTTCTGCTCACCTGGCAATTATCCATCTATGCTATGCCATTCAACATCACCTCCATCCTCTTTATCTATGTAATGAAATGGCGGTATGAAAAGGGAAAAGGACTCCAGGAGGTTCAGGTTCAACGAAATTCACCGGAAAAAAATCTGTATGCCTTTGTCAACTATCGAAGTCGTTTTGAAGAACATAAACCCTATCAGATCTCCCTTCCGTTTTGGGGCGAATGGTTAGTGAGTCAGGGGTTTGACGGCGAATTTACCCATCGGGGCGATTGGAAGCATGCCTGGGATTTTGTTTTGGTAGGCGAGGATGGAAAAACCTACCGGAACACCGGTACCCTGCTGGCTGATTTCCTGGCTTATGACAGGCCCATTGTAGCCCCGGTAAGTGGTTATGTGGCAGAAGTGGTTGACGGAGTGCCGGATAACCCGGTTGGTGAGGTTAATTTGAAGAATAACTGGGGTAATACGGTCATTATAAAAGTGG